>JAICIM010000481.1 GCA_025928885.1 Ktedonobacteraceae bacterium
AACAACAACAACGACAACAATAATAATTGATGGGAAGAAGCGATGTTTGTGAACAGCGCATACCCATTAATTGTTGTCAGCCAGCCTCTAGAGCAGGGTGTGGACGCACCGCGTCCTGCTCTTTTTTCTTCCCCTTCTCGCCGTTCTTTGCGGTGATTCCCCTCCTCTACCCTTGACAATCTTCCCGTTAGAGTGCTATTCTATCTTTGCACTCTCAGGGTGAGAGTGCTAGCAATCCTGGTTGACAGGTGTTGTATCATCCTAACATAGCAGTCCTGGAAGTGTGTTGGGAGCGATAAGCCAGGAAGATTGGGGGGCGGCAAGCGCATGACACCATTGAGTCCACGCAAACAGCAAGTGTTGCGGGCGTTGGTTGAAGAATATATACATACCGCCACGCCGGTTGCGTCGGAGGCTCTTGTACGCAAGTACGGGCTACGTTTCAGTTCCGCGACTGTGCGGCATGAGCTGGCGGGTCTGGAAGAGTCAAACCTTATCTTTCAGCCGCATACTTCTGCCGGGCGTGTGCCTACCGACCTGGGCTATCGTTACTTTGTCGAGCATCTCATGAGAGAGTCGGCGCTATCCCTTGATGAGCAGCGGCTTATTCGTCATCAGTTTTATCAGGTGCAGGATCAGTTGGATCAGTGGGTTCGGCTCACGGCCTCGGTCATGGCTCGTCTGCTGCATAGTGCGGCGATTATGACCCCGCCACGATCGAACGAGGGCCGCCTCAAGCATTTTGAGGTGCTTTCCGTCACCGATCTGTCTGCCCATATGGTGCTGGTATTGACGGATGGCACTGTGAAGCAACAGCGGCTCCTGCTGGATTCGCCCATTCAGCAGGAAGAGTTGAGCATCGTGGCCGGGAAGCTCAACCAGCTTTTCCAGGAAAAAAACGGTGTGGAGATCAATGCAATTGCCAGCGAACAGGACTTCTCGCCGGTCGAGTTGCTCATTGTCAATACGATTACACGCATTCTAGAGCAGCATGAAGATTTGATCGGCGATATCTTTTATCGCGAAGGGGTGGCAAATATTCTGGAGCAGCCGGAATACAGCCGTCTCGGATCGGAAGAGGCGAGAAGCGAACGGGTGCGTAACGTCATTGAGGTATTGGAACAGAATCGCCTCTTGCCCGCGCTGGCGTCGCATTTGCAGTCTTCCGATGGGGTGCAGGTGATTATTGGTGGCGAGAATCAGTGGGATGAGATGAAGGATGTGAGCCTGGTGGTTGCCCGTTATGGGCAAGAGGGCAAGGTTGGGGGTCTGCTAGGCGTTATCGGTCCAACGCGCATGCAATATGATCGTGCCATCGCGGTCGTGCGTTATATGGCGAACGTGATGAATGAGTTGCTGGCCGAGATGTACGGCTATGAGTAGGAACAAATCTGATCACTTGAGTAAAATAGCTTGAGTAGCAATAGACAGTAGAAATAGAGATTGAAGTAGGAGGCAACAGTGCCAAAGGTTATCGGAATTGATCTAGGAACCACAAACTCGTGTATTGCAGTGATGGAGGGTGGAGAGCCAGTCGTTATTCCCAACGCAGAAGGTGCGCGTACCACGCCATCTATCGTTGCCATCAATAAAAATGGTGAGCGTCTTGTTGGTGAAGTCGCAAAACGTCAGGCTATTACTAACCCGGAGAACACCGTGTTCTCGATCAAACGTTTCATGGGACGCAAATTTGATGATCCCGAGGTTGATCGCGACAAACGGCTGGTTCCTTACAGGGTTGTGCGTGCCAGCAATGGCGACGCCTGGGTAGAGGTGCAGGGCAAGCAATATAGCCCGCCTGAAATCTCGGCGATGATCTTGCAGAAGCTCAAGACCGATGCAGAATCCTACCTCGGTGAGCGTGTGACTCAGGCCGTGATCACCGTTCCGGCATACTTTAACGATGCCCAGCGCCAGGCGACCAAAGATGCCGGTCGCATCGCCGGTCTGGAGGTCTTGCGTATCATCAACGAGCCGACAGCGGCCTCGCTGGCCTATGGACTTGATAAGAAAAAAGACGAGCGCATCGCCGTCTATGACCTGGGTGGAGGTACGTTCGATATCTCGATCCTGGAACTGGGTGATGGCGTTTTTGAAGTAAAGAGCACCAATGGCGACACGCACCTGGGTGGTGACGACTTCGACCAGCGCATTATCAACTGGCTGGCCGACGAGTTCCGCCGCGAGCAGGGCATTGATCTGCGCCAGGATCGCATGGCCCTCCAGCGCTTGAAAGAGGCGGCTGAGAAGGCGAAAAAAGAGCTGTCCAGCTCGATGCAGACAGAGGTGAACCTGCCCTTTATTACGGCAGATGCCAGCGGCCCGAAACACCTGACCATGACGCTTTCCCGCTCGAAATTAGAGCAGCTGGTAGAGGATCTGGTTGAGAATTCACGTATTCCTGTTACCAAAGCGTTGACCGACGCTGATGTGCGTCCCGGCGGCATCGACGAGGTGGTGCTGGTTGGTGGTCAGACGCGTATGCCAGCTGTGCAGACGCTCGTGCGCCGCATCTTCGATCGTGAGCCACATCGCGGCGTTAACCCTGACGAAGTGGTGGCGATCGGTGCAGCGATTCAGGCCGGTGTTTTGACCGGTGATGTCAAAGACGTGCTGCTGCTCGATGTGACCCCGCTTTCGCTGGGTATCGAGACCCTGGGCGGCGTCTTTACCCGCCTGATCGAGCGCAACACCACGATCCCGACCCAGAAGGGCCAGGTCTTCTCGACCGCCAGCGATAACCAGCCGAGCGTGGAGATCAACATCCTGCAGGGTGAGCGCGAGTTTGCTAAAGATAACCGCTCGCTTGGTAGCTTCATTCTGGATGGTATTCCTCCGGCTCCTCGTGGGGTGCCACAGATCGAAGTGACGTTTGACATCGATGCCAATGGTATCGTGAACGTGTCGGCCCGCGATAAGGGGACCGGACGCGAGCAGAAGATCACCATCCATCCTTCGAGCGGTCTCTCGAAAGATCAGATCGACAAGATGGTGAACGAGGCGGAGTCGCATGCAGCCGATGACAAGCGGCGCAAAGAAGAGGTAGAGGAGCGCAATCTGGCCGATAGCGCGGCCTATCGCTCCGAGAAGAGCCTCTCCGAACTGGGCGATAAGGTCTCCTCCGAGCAGAAGGGCGAGCTGGAGACCAAAATCGCCGATGTTCGCGCGGCCCTTGCCACCGACGATATCAGCCGTATCAAATCGGCACGTGAAGCGTTGGAGCAAGCCTTCTATCGCGTGAGCGAGTCGATGTATCAGCAGCCGGGCGCCGCTCCTGGTGGTGACTATGCTGGCGGGGCGCAGCCAGAGGGTGATGCCGGAGCTGGTTCTCGCGACGACACTATCGAGGGTGAATACAAAGAAATGTAACAATTTATGTAAGGGTGCCAGTACTGGTACCCTTACACCCGTTTCCTATACGCAATTGGCGGTCCTGGCGCATATCATCCTATCGCACCATATTGGCTACCCCCATTGCGTATGTTTATAGTAGCGTTGTACACTGAATGATTGTAGGTCTATAAAATCGAAGCAGAAAGCTGCATTAGTAAATGGGTAGGAAATACCTGGTATAAACGATGATGCCCGGTATAGTATAGTTCAACCAGTAGCGCGGATAATATCGCGCCCTGTTTCTGACGGTAAAGGACCGGTAGATGGCCGCAAACAAACGAGATTTTTATGAGGTGCTGGGGATAACGCGTACGGCTACGGAAGACGAGATTAAAAAAGCCTTCCGGCGTATGGCGAAGCAATATCACCCGGATGCGAACAAAGAGCAGGGAGCGGAGGCCCGCTTTATCGAAATCAACGAGGCATACGAAGTATTGAGCGATCCGCAGAAGCGTGCTGCCTATGATCGTTATGGTCATGCAGGACTGGGCAATGGCGCGGGCGCTGGTGCTGGCTTTGCCACTGATTTTGGCTCATTCAGTACTATTAATGATCTCTTCGAGACCTTCTTCGCCGGGTCAGCCGGTGGAACGTCGCGCCGGACGGGACCGCAGCGTGGTGCAGACCTGCGCTATGAGCTGACGATCACGTTTGAAGAGGCGGTGTTTGGTTGCCAGAAGGAGATCGAGCTTCCTCGTTGGGAGACCTGTTCTCATTGTCGTGGTAATGGAGCGCAACCGGGTACATCAACGTCGCGTTGTTCCGCCTGTCAGGGAACGGGCGAAATTCGCCGCGTACAGCAGTCGATCTTTGGTCAGTTCGTGAATGTGACGATGTGTGAGCGCTGCCGAGGAGAGGGCCGCGTCATTACGACCCCTTGTGAAAAGTGTCGCGGGCAGGGTCGTGTGCGCAACAACCGGCGCGTGGTCGTCAACATTCCAGCTGGCGTCGATGATGGCATTAACGTGCGCGTGACTGGCGAAGGCGAAGTGAGTGCGCGTGGTGGCACGCCTGGCAATCTCTATGTGGTGCTTACGGTGAAGCCGCACCAGTTCTTCAAGCGTCAGGGCAATGATATCATCTATGAATTGCCGATCAGCTTTACGCAGGCCGCGCTTGGCGACGAAGTTGACGTGCCGACCGTTGATGAGAAGAAGACGACGCTGCGAATTCCTGCTGGCACGCAGAGTGGTCGCTCATTCCGTTTGAAAGGGATGGGTGTGCCTGTCGTGCATAGCAGCGCCCGTGGCGATCAGCATGTCATCGTCAAAGTCGTGACGCCCACCAGCCTGACCGCTGAGCAGAAGCACCTGCTTGAAGAATTTGCTCGCCTCGAACAAGAACAAAACGAACAGAACGATAAAAACATCTTCCGCAACCTGTTTGAGAAAACAAAAGATGTGTTCCAATAGAACGCTCAAAGCAGTCAAAGAGAAAAGGGATGTGGCTATTTGTGAAGATAGCCACATCCCTTTTTTGTCTGTATGAGGTTTTTCTACAACATCGCTGTGAACAATCACGTAGAATAAGAGTGTTTGGAATCATCGATGGATTATTTCTTTGAAGGAAGGAACTGAAGAAGTATGCAACAGATGCACCCTGAAGAGCAGCGGCATTACCAGGGCTATGAGGGAAACCAGTCATATGAGCAGCCGCATGCTGGCGAGACGTTTAGCTCTGGCTCGATGTATGATGATGAGTTTATGGATGCCTTCGCACAACGTTTGTCGCAGCGGATGGCGCAGGGGCCAGCTGGTAAGATTCAGCCGCCAGCCCGTCATGGCGCATCGTCGGGACAGCGGCTGGCATTAGCCATTGTTTCTATCTCTCTGCTGGCTTTCATTACCTTGATCCTCTTCACAAGCTCTTCTATTGGCAGCCTGGTTGCCCTGGCTGTGCTGGGCGGCTTAACTCTGGCGTTTATTATCATCAATGCCATCTTTAACGTGATGAAATAATAAAAAGACGGGTGTAACGTGACAAATTCGTAGTTGCGGGGCGGTGTCGGGGGTGGGGGCGGGTTATTTTTGTGGGGGCGGGTGGGATTAAGTGGGGCCACGAAGCAAT
>JAICIM010000217.1 GCA_025928885.1 Ktedonobacteraceae bacterium
CATGTCATGAGCACCGGCGTTCGTACCAGTGGAGAAGAGATCACAGGAGTTGCCTGGTCGCCCGATAGTAAAGCTATAGCTTTTTCTACAGCCACCGGGACTGTCTATACGCTGGGCGTACCAGCTGGCAATATGCTCATGCAACACTCGCACAACAATCCACCCGGGTTTGCTGGTGCTGCACGTTCCCTCTCGCTGGCATGGTCGTCCGATGGGCAGTATCTTGTCTCTGCTGGCCTGGATAAAAATAATGCAGTGCTGGTATGGAATGCTCTCACGAATATCCTCCATCTCTCCTACAGAGGACATGGGACCGGGCCGGGCTTCGCACAGCAATCATCCCATCAGGCTCCTGCCACCATCCTTCGGTCGCTTGGCGGGAATGGTCTGGCATCGTCAAGCAGTGGCCAGGGATACGTCAACCCGGTTGTAGCTTGCTCACGCGACAGCAGATACGCTGCATCCGGGGGTGATGATGCAGTCGTAGAGGTCTGGGATATCGCTACAGGGGCAACGCTTTCAAGCTTTGAGGGCCACAATAACCAGCAGTTCTCTTTCCAATCACAGCAAACACGACAGACAGTTCTCCCTGCTTTTCAACCACTCAACCCGCATTCCGGTGGCGCTCCAGGGCAAATCACCGGTCTATCCTGGTCACCTGATAATGCCTTCGTCGCTTCGTGCAGCGCTGATGCAACCGTACAAATAAGCAATGTTAACAGCGGCACTCAAATCCGTACCTATCAAGGACATACAGGCTATGTCACCTCAGTTTCCTGGTCATCTGACGGCCAGTCTATTGCTTCCGCAGGCAATGACGCAACGGTGCAGGTCTGGGATGCCCGAACCGCTACTACTACCTTCACGTATAACCAGCACGTTGGCGTCGTCCATATGGTCGCCTACTCACCCGATGGCAGATTGCTCGCTTCGTGTGGCGAGGACGGGACTGTACAGGTCTGGAAACCCACGGGAAAATAGGCTGCCATCGTGAATACATCAATGCATTCTTATCCCTATACAGTCGATCTCACAACCAATCAAATTACCAGATAGGCTGACAGAGTTGCCGGTTTAGAAAGCCGAACGAATCGTGCCGCCGTCAACACGGATGGTGGCACCGCTCACATAATCAGCAACCGGGCTAGCCAGGTACGCGACAGCTGCGGCGATCTCCTCTGGCCTACCGAGACGGCCTGTGTCATTGGGGGCCATAGCCTGCGTTGCGTTGCGCTCGATCTCCTCCCACGTCTCGCCCCAACCATATGCCGCTGCCATGTGCGCGAACACTGGCCGCACTTTCTCCGTAAGGATCGCGCCGGGAGACACAACGTTTGATGTCACGCCTGTATCCTTCAATTCACGTGCGAGGGATACGGCAAGATTGTGCCGGGCCGCCAGCGTTGCATGATAATTCGGTCCAGCAGCTTGAGGCTGCAATGACAGACCACCACCAATCTGGATCACCCGCCCCCAGTGTCGCTCACGCATCTGCGGTATCAGGCGTTGGATCATCCGCACACCAGAAATCACATTGGTGTTATATGCCTGCGCCCAGTCCGCACCCGTCGCCTCCATCCATGAGAGGAAACCGCTGTTTTCGGCGATGACTCCAGCGTTGTTGACCAGAATATCAATCGGTCCGCCCGCTAAGGCAGCGGCGGCAACTGCATCTGCTCCAGCATCGGTGGCGAGATCACCCAGAACGACTTCGGCTTTCCCTCCCTCAGCGCGGATCGCTTCGGCTACCGCGTTGGCTCGGCTTTCGTCGCGCCCATGTACCACGACAGCAACGCCCTCAGCAGCAAGCAACTTTACGATCACCTCGCCTATCCCGGAACTCGATCCTGTTACCAGCGCCCTCTTCCCTGCCAGTCTTAAATCCATATCGTTATACCTTACCTTTCATTTGACTTCTTGCGGCACTTCACCCGCGTCTCTATGGTATACTGAAAGATATCCTAGAACAAGATGAGCAATGATCATAGGAATCCTACTTCTCCTGTTTCAATCATTGCTCTTTCCAGATACTGAACTGCAGGAGGTTGGAATGGTCAGTCAGTTGCAACAGCAAGCATATCGTTTACAGGAGCTTGGAGATTTTCTGCGGACACGCAGGGCAAGGCTGACTCCTGAAGAGGTGGGGCTGCCACGAGGAAGCAGGCGCAAAACTCCCGGTCTCAGACGAGCGGAGGTGGCACAGCTGGTTGGTGTCAGTGTGGATTGGTATACCTGGTTAGAGCAGGGACGCCCCATTACGCCTTCAACGCTGGTCTTAGAGCGCCTGGTGCAGACGTTACGCCTGGATGCGAATGAAAGAACCCATCTTTTCCTTTTAGCCCAGCAACAACCACCTCCAGCGCTCTTACCAGAACCCGAGGTCGTGAGTCCGGCGTTGCAGCATTTCCTTGATCAGTTTGGCACTCGTCCAGCCTTTGTGTCAGGAAGGCGTTGGGATGTCCTGGCCTGGAACGATGCCGGATGCGCAGTCTTTGGCGATTATAGGCGAAAGACCGCCCCCCGTGAACGCAATACCATCTGGGGCATCTTCACCAATCCCCTGACTCGGCAATACATCGTCGATTGGGAAGAAGATGCGCGACAGCTCTTAGCACAATTCCGTAATAGCTGTGGCCGTTATCCTGGAGACGCCCAATTGACTGAGCTGATCCACGATCTCATGCTCGCCAGTCCTGAATTCCGTGCCTGGTGGCCCGATCATGAAGTACGGGGTGGACAAGAAGGACGGAAAAAGCTCAACTATCCACAGATAGGGTATCTCGTCTTTGAACGTCTCACCTTTCAGGTCTTTGATACGCCTGATCTCAAAGTCACCGTGTATACTCCGCTGGAGGAAGCAGACACGCCCCGCAAACTGGAGCAACTTCTAGATCAATGGTATCAACACAAAGGGCAGGGACCTCATGCTCCGTCTTATACTTCGTCTCATAGACCATCTCACACGGCTAAAACAGCCCACAATCTGACACAAATACATCCATCGGGACAAGATACAGTGGAATTATGGCTAGCAGCATGCTGTCAAAAAGTTGCAGGGGCATGGGCAGCGAACAGCGATATCATGAACTCCTATGCCAACTGGTGCGCGGCACACGGATACGAACAAAAGAAGTCAAAAGGCTTATCTCAAGCGTTAGCCGCGCATGGTATGGAAATCGGTGTTCGACAATGGATCTACACGGCTCCAGGGAAACGCACAAAAACCCGAGGAGTTCGAGGTCTAAGCGTACAGGATCGCTATCAAACAGCGCAAATAAGTGGGGACAGATTATCATAATTGCCAATCTATCCCCACCTGTAGATAACCTTCTCAAGCCAGTTTATTGCATTCCATAGCTCTTTAGAGAGTGTAATCGTTGACAATTACACTCTCTTCTTAGTTAACACTTCACCAGTTCTTCTGGCCCCATCTGTCCCCAGTATGGCAAGTCAAAATCGTTGCTCCAGCAGGAGGATATTTTGCACAAAAGCGATTTCACCATTCCTCACGCTTCCATCGCATCTTACCCCATCCGTTCCGGCAATAGCATTCGACCTCTCATCGACGGGGAACCAGCATTCCGCCGCGTTTGTGAAGCGATTGAAGCGGCCTCGCGCAGCGTTTGGGTGACGATCACGTTCCTGTGGACAACATGCCAGATGCCAGATGGAAGAGGCACCCCGCTCGCTGTCCTGAATCGCGCTGCTCAAAAAGGCATCGATGTTCGCATCATCTTCTGGCGTCCCGATCCTGAAACGGAAGCCTTGAAAACACATGCTTTCTGGGGAACCCCCGAACAGTTTGACCTGTTGAGAACATGCGCTTCGTCCATTCTCATCCGTTGGGACCGAGCGCAACCTGGATACTGTCAGCATCAAAAAAGCTGGCTGATTGATGCAGGGACTAAAACGGAGACAGCGTTTCTTGGAGGGATCAATCTCAACCCCCATTCCGTAGTTGCCCCCGGCCATCATGGGCAAGGTCAAAACCATGATGTATATATAGAACTCAAGGGGCCTTCAACGGTCGATATCCATCATAATTTTGTCCAGCGCTGGAACGAAGCCAGTGAGCGGCATCTCCCCGCTGGGCTATGGGGCAAGGGCAGCGCAAGCGATCTCCCGTTTCCAACCAGCGTCCCCGATCAAAAAGGAAGCGCCACCATTCAAATTCAACGGACGATCCATAGCAGTCGATATTCCAACGGACATGCCGCGCCCCTGGGAGATGCCTATCCCATTGAAGCGGGCGAACGCTCGAATTTCGCTCAGTATCGCGCGGCGATAAGTGCTGCCCGTCGCTCCATTTATATCGAGAATCAGTCTCTCTCCGTTCCAGAGATCATCGAGTGTTTGCGCCTGGCCTTGCAGCGTGGCATAGAAATTGTTGCCGTGGTCCCAGCGGAAGAAACCATCCCTGAAATAGTAGCGAATCTTGCAGCCTCTAGCAATTTCACCTTAGCAGGCATTGCCGGGCTAGACGACGCTGGCAGGCGCAACCCGGTCTGGATTCACTCCAAACTCATGGTTGTCGATGGAGCATGGGGTACTGTTGGCTCGTGCAATCTGCATCGCTATTCGCTCTTCGGGAACAGCGAACTCAACGCAGCTTTTTGGGACCATGCCACGGCACGCGTCCTGCTGTCCGAACTGCTTTCTGAACATCTCGACAGTGATATTTCCGGGCTAGATGATCGGGCAGCACTGCAACTCTTCGGCCAAATCGCCAGAAACAATCGCCGACTCCTGGAAAATGGCGACAACAGCTGGCAAGGTCTCGCCTTTAGCCTTCTTCCATAGAGAAGAAGGCTTGCTACAAGCCAAGCTGCATATGCGTCTCCCCTACTAGCGGGCTGCAATGCGGGAATGGAACGGTGAGCAACATTGTTTTAGCTACTGGAGAGATAAAACACAGAAGAGCATCTCATCCAGGCATCCCGGATGTTGAAGAAGATACAAAAGAAGAAAAAGAGGGTAAATATATGGCACAGTATGATATCGCCACACTGGCAGGCGGCTGTTTCTGGTGTCTGGAGGCGGTTTTTAAACGATTGCAAGGCGTCGAGAAGGTGCAATCAGGGTATGCCGACTCACAGGTGGTAAATCCCTCATATCGACAGGTATGTACCGGTTCTACAGGTGCATCTGAAGCGGTTCAAGTAACATATGATCCGTCCGTCATCTCTTATGAGAACCTGCTCGATGTATTCTGGCACCTGCACGACCCAACTACTCTAAACCGTCAGGGCAACGATGTTGGCACACAGTATCGTTCAGCCATCTACTATCAGAACGATCAGCAAAAGCAGGCTGCGCTGGCTTCTAAAACGGCACTGGAAGAGGCTGGCACTTATAAAAATCCTATTGTTACCGAGATCACCCCTTTCACCAATTTCTATGCAGCTGAAGAGTACCACGACGATTACTATGATAATAACCGCTCAGCAGGCTATTGTGTCTATGTTATCGATCCTAAAGTGCAAAAACTGCTCAAAAGCTATAAAAAAGAAGTAAAAGCGGAATACCTATAACCCTACCATAGCAGAAGCTGGGGGCAATGTTGCCGCCCAGCTTTTTTGCCAGCCTCCTGGATTGCGCTCATCTTTCTGGAATCACAGCGGTCGCTTCAATTTCGACACGTGCCTGCTCTTCCATCAACGCTGACACCTGAACCGCCGTCATTGCCGGATAATGCTGCCCCATCAGCGCACGATAGACGCTCCCCAGTTCCTTACTCGCTGCCTGATACTCATGCTTATCAAGCACATACCACGTGAGCCGTACAATATGCTCTGACCTCCCACCTGCTTCTGCAAGCAGCGTCACGATATTTTGCAGCGCTTGCCGCGCCTGTTTCACAAAATCTGTTGTCTGAAAGTGGCCGTGCTCGTCCCATCCCACCTGCCCGCTGATAAAAACCAGCCGCCCCGAAGCGGCAATCGCATGGCTATACCCACGTGGACGCACCCATCCCGCAGGCTGGAGAATCTGTATTCCTCTGTCCTCACTCCCCAGTTGCTCATTCATAACGTTAGAGATGCTCCTTTCCCGAGGTTCCGTTCCAACTGTGCCTTCCCATTAAGATATTGTTGCGGCCAGGGCATATCCGTATACCCAAGCTGCGCCGCCGCGTGCAGCGTCCAGAAGGGGTCCGCCAGATGAGGACGCGCCAGCGCACAAAGATCTGCTCGCCCCGCCGCGATAATGCTATTCACATGATCCGGCTCAAAGATTGCTCCAACTGCCATCGTCGCAATCCCTACTTCGTTACGAATGCGATCAGCAAACGGGGTCTGATACATACGCCCATAGACCGGCCTGGCCTGCCGTGTCGTCTGCCCCGACGACACATCTATCAGATCAGCTCCTGCCTCCTTAAACAATCGCGCAATCGCCACCGCATCATCAGCAGTGTTCCCACCCGCTGCCCAATCGTGCGCTGAGATGCGTACCGACATCGGTTTCTGCGCCGGCCATACTGCACGCATGGCGCGAAAGACCTCCAGCGGGTAACGACAGCGCTTCTCTATCGAGCCGCCATACTCATCGCTTCTCCGATTCGTCAAAGGGCTGATAAAACTGGAGAGTAAATACCCATGTGCGCAGTGTAATTCGAGCCAATCAAAGCCACACTCCTCGCCCCAGGTAGTCGCCCTCACAAAATCCTCCAATACCCGATCCATATCTGCACGCGTCATCGGCCTCGGCGTCTGGTTGCGCGGACCATAGGGGATAGCTGATGCCGCAATCAACGGCCAGTTCTGCTCCGGCAATGGCTCGTCGGCCTCTTCCCATCCAAGTTGTGTAGACCCTTTAGGGCCTGCATGCCCAAGCTGCAATGCAATCTTTGCCGGGGTACGAGCATGCACATAATTGACGATGTGCTGCCAGCTCTCGATATGCTCAGCTCTATACATCCCCGCACATCCCGGCGAAATACGTGCATCGGGCGAAACACACGTCATTTCCGTAAACACCATAGCTACCCCGCCATGTGCATGGCTCCCCAGATGCACAAGGTAGAAATCGTCCGGCGTTCCATCCTGACAGGAATACATCGCCATCGGCGACATAACCACGCGATTCGCCAACGTTACCTCGCGCAAACGGAATGGCGTAAACATCGGTGGTATGGCCCGTGCTGGCTCCCCGCTCCGCTCTGCTATCCACACCTCAACGCCGGCAACATACTCCCTATCGCGCACGCGCAGATTCTCATGGGAAACACGCTGGCTTCTCGTAAGCAGGCTATAAGCAAACTGCTCTGCTTCAAACGTCGTATAGCGCTTCACATGCTCAAACCAATCCGTGCTGTTCCGTGCCGCGTTCTGGAGCTTGAGAACCTCTATTTTCCGCTCTGCCTCATACTGCTGCAACGCCGTCGCGCTATCATCGGAACGCTCTAGCGCCTGCACCAGCGCAATAGCATCCTCCAGCGCCAGCTTCGTTCCCGAGCCGATAGAGAAGTGGGCTGTATGGGCGGCATCCCCCAGCAGCACCCGCTTCCCATGCACCCAGCGCTCATTGGTCATCCGCAAGAAATTTCGCCACGGATTCGCCACGTGTCGCGCATTGTTCAATAACTGATGCCCACCAAGATAGCGTGCAAAGAGTTGCTGGCAGAAAGCAATCGACTCGTCCGCAGGCATATCACCCAGCCCCGCCTGCTGCCAGACCTCCTCTGGCGTCTCTACAATAAATGTGCTGGTATAACGACCATCAGCACCCTTCTCAAACGTATATGCATGGGCCTGAAACCATCCCCACTCCGTCTCTTCAAAGGCGAACGTAAACGCCTCAAAGCGCTGATGCGTTCCTAACCAGATATACTTGCAGCGGCCCCGCTCTACCTGCGGCTGGAAATAGTCCGCATATCTGCTCCGAACGGCACTATTCACGCCATCACTGACCACCACAAGCGTAGCATCAGCATACATAGCATCGTCTAGCACCTCCGTCTGAAACACCAGTTCGACGCCCAGGCTGGCACAGCGCTCTTGCAAAATGTTCAGCAAGCGCTTGCGAGCAATGCCACAAAAACCATGTCCGCCAGAACTGATTGTGCGTCCCTTAAAATGCACGTCGATCTCATCCCAGTGATAGAAGCTCGCACGAATGGCCTCATAGCTTACGGGATCGGCGTGGGCGAGATTATCAAGCGTCTGATCAGAAAAAACAACTCCCCAACCAAAGGTATCGTCGGGACGATTCCGCTCTACAACCGTAATCTCCGCTTCTGGTCGAGCCTGTTTCATGAGCAGTGCAAAATATAGCCCTGCCGGTCCTCCACCAATACAGACGATCCGCATAGCATACTAACTCCCTCTAGTCACACATGGATGCTGTCAAACCTTGCCCTGCTCTCGCTGCCGCAACCTGTATCGTTGAACCTTCCCGGTCCCGGCACGCGGGAGCGCATCGCAAAACTCAATCGCACGAGGATATTTATACGGCGCAATACGCTGCTTGACAAAATCCTGCAACATTCGTTTCATTGCATCATCCCCCGCATGGCCGGACCTGAGCACGACAAACGCCTTAACAATCGTCCCGCGCACCTCGTCTGGCGCTCCCACAACGGCACATTCTGCCACAGCGGGATGCATCAGCAGCGCCTCTTCGACCTCCGGCCCCGCCACGTTATACCCTGCGGTCACAATGATATCGTCGGCCCGCGCCTGAAACCAGAAATAGCCATCGGCATCCAGCAAGTAAACATCACCTGTCAGATTCCAACCATCTTGTACATAGATGCGCTGACGCTCATCATCCAGATAGCGGCACCCGGTCGGCCCCTTCACCGCCAATCGCCCGATAGATCCCGCTGGCAACGCCTGCCCATTCCCGTCAAGAATGCACGCTTCATAGCCCGGTATGACCTTCCCAGTCGCTCCTGGCCGCACTTCCTCGCCAGCCGAGGCAATAAAGATATGCAGCATCTCCGTTGCGCCAATCCCGTCAATAATTTCAATGCCGGTCGCTTCTCTCCACAGCGTTCGCGTCGAGACCGGTAGCGCCTCGCCCGCCGATACACTCTTCTGCAGCGTTGGCAGTTCCAACTTCTTCGCGCTCCCCGCCATCTGCCGATAAAACAGCGGACTGGACCATGTAACGGTGACACGATATTCCTTGATCGCTTGCAAAAAGCTCTCCGGCGTGAACTTCTCCAGCAAGACTGTCGCGCCGCCAACACGCAGAGGAAACGTCAACGAAGCACCCAGTCCAAATGTAAAGGCAAGCGGCGGCGTTCCCATGCAGATATCGTTCGCCGACAACTGCACGATCGATTTAGGGAAACAATCGCAGATCGCCAGGATATCGCGATGGGCATGGATCGTCGCTTTGGGTTTCCCCGTCGAACCGGATGTGAAGGCGACCAGCGCTGGATCATCAGCAGCAGTAGCAGCCGCGTCGTACGGCTCATGCCAGCCCGACATCCGCTCTTCCAATCCAGCGCCCGCAGCATCGTTGCAATAGACGATCTGCTTCAACACAGGGCAACGCTTCTGGGCAGTTTGCAGCTCATCCGCAAACGCTTTATCGCACAGGGCTGTACCAACCTGGGCCTTCTCAATCACCTCTACCAGCTCTTTCTCGCGCAAGAGCGGCATCGTTGGTACGGCAATCAGCCCGGCCTTCACCACTGCCAGCCAGCAGATTGCCAGCATAGGATTGTTCGGGCTGCGTAGCAGCACACGATTGCCAGGAATCAGCCCCAGATCGTCCGTCAGCACGTGGGCCACCTGATCCACCCGCTCCTGCAGTTGCCGATAGGTCAACATGCCATCAGCACTAAAGATCGCCGGTGCGTCTCCGCGTCCCTGGCTCACCCAGGTATCTAGCAATTCAGTTACACAGTTGAGTTGCTCAGGATACTGCACAGCTGGAATCGTGAAGATGAGATCGGGCCACTGGTCGCGAGGAGGCATACGGTCACGCACGAAGGTATCACGATGGGCAGAAACACTCATTTTCTCCCTCCTTTTAGCAGTGAGCGGGCAATGATC
>JAICIM010000354.1 GCA_025928885.1 Ktedonobacteraceae bacterium
CTCACCCGTCCGCCACTCTCTTCTTGCGAAGAGCGTTCGACTTGCATGTGTTAGGCACGCCGCCAGCGTTTATCCTGAGCCAGGATCAAACTCGCCATCCAATGTTGTATCATGACCATCATCACGCGGACGATGGGCAAAAGGCATGTCAAGTTGCGATCCAGCTCAAGTTACATTGTACTTGGCTGTTATTCGCAGAAACTCTTGTTTGACAGGAACTGTTGTATGCATGTGACGTTCACATCTCGACACCAGTTACTGTATGGTATTCCACTCTTCAGTTGTTAAAGATCTTACGAGCAAATCAGTTATTTTCCTGATTGCTCACCATCTTCGAGCATTTCGCTCGTTCGTTTACTGTAGCAGTATTATCACATAACTCTGGTTATTTGTCAAGGGGTTTTTCACGAGATTTCTTGATCTCCGAAAATTTCTGTTTCCTTGCTTTATGATCCACAAAACCGCCGAAATTGCAGGCTTGATTGCGTTTATAAGCGCAAAAAGCCACACGGAGCCAGAGGCTGTGTGAATAAACAAAGGGGAAAAGAAATGTCCCTTGAGGAACCACATTATCGTGGTACAAAGCTACAAAGACAGGAGCATCTGATAAGATGATTGTCTTCTGTAAGCAGCCTGGATAGTATCTCACTGGCAAACACATTTGTCAAGAACAAATCTGCCAGTTCTTTCAAGCTTCAACTTGAAGGCGATCCTGTCCGGGGCGAAGTGCATTCTCGCATATTCTTATGGAACTGTCAAGAGGGATTACTGCTGTTTTTGAAAAAAACTTACATACAACAAGCAGACATCCCTCTTGCTACCTCATCGCCGGTTCGGCCATTCCGAGGACGCCTTCTGAGAAAAAGAGCCGCATCACCGCTCACTCGTCTCATCATAGGTGGATTGCCAGTGCTGGCGTGTTTGCTGAGCCTCCGTAAACGTATCACCCAGGGTGCGATCATGAGCGGCCACGCGTTTGCGCAGAGCCTGCAAGGAGGCAATATACTCGTCCAGCCAGTGCGTAATCGACTCGCTATTGGTCAAACAAATGTCACGATACATTTCAGGGTTGCCAGCTGCCAGACGAGACACATCGCGGAAACCGCCAGCTGCCAGGAGAGAGGCATCACCCCAGGCTGGCCCATGCGACGCCGTATCCACCAGAGCAATTGAGGCCAGAAAGGGCAGATGGCTCACGCTGGCAACCTGGCCGTCATGCTCGGCTGGTTCCAGAAAACGGACCCGTGCGCCAAGTACTTCTACCAGCTCACAGACCTTACTGACGGCAGCAGGACGTGTATGTACAGTCGGTGTTAAACAATAGATTCGATTGTGAAACAGTCGAGCATCCGCCGCCTCAACCCCGCTCAACTCCTTCCCAGTCATAGGATGTCCCCCCACAAACGAGACGGAAGAAGGCAAAAACTCTTCTGCCCAGGTAATGACCTGAGCTTTTGTGCTGGCCACATCTGTAACCACCGCACCAGGCGTGAGAGCGGGAGCAATATCCTGCAACAATGCTCGCATTGCCCCAACGGGAGTTGCGAGAATCACCAGATCCGCGCCACGAACAGCATCTGCCAGCGAACTGTATGCCTGATCAATCGCACCAATCTTACGGGCGCGATCACATACTCCCTTTCCCAAGTCATAGCCAGCAACCTGCTGAGCGGCCTTCTTTGCGTGGAGAGCCAGCCCTATAGAGCCTCCAATCAGCCCAAGACCAACAATAGTCACCCGATGAAACATAGACATCACCTTATCTTTAAAAATCACAAATCGATGGGACGCATTCATTAGCAAGGGTAAGCAAATAGATTGCAGGCATTATAACGCCGGGAAAATCTTCTTTCAATAAGCGAGATTTTCCTGCTGCCAACACGCATGTATATACATGTACAAAAATAAAAAATGACTCACCACTGCGCAACAACCACAATTGCAAATGGTGAGTCATTGATTAGAAATAGATGCGATCCTCCAGCCATTCCTCTCCACCAGGACCAAGCACCGAAGCGAGCATAGCAGTGATATCTTCGCTTAACAATGTCGCCTGCTCCTGACGATAGAGGGAGAGGAAGTGGGGCAGGATCTCAGGGCTATAGGCGGCGAGGAGATCGGCGGCGAACTGTTCCAGCAAGAGTTCGTAGCACAGATATGCTTCAGGAGAGGTATCCTCATACCAATCAAACCCACGCACAGTATCAGGGGTTTTGCCGTCCGGCTCCAACTCAAAGATTTCCGCATACTGCTCATGGAGATCTTTGTTTACCACTCCCTGCACATGATCCAGACTCTGAGAGAGCCACAATGCGGCAAATTTGATCTGCCACTCGTCGGCCCACAATGGATATTCCTCCGGCCCGGGGCGCGGATCGGCCTCAATAAAAGCCAGCGTCAATTCGTGGTAGAGCATATACGCCAGCTTCTCTTGCGTCATCTCGCCAAAGATGAGATCAACTTCGGCGGGAATCACAATGCTGGGAGGAGTGGTCGCCTCCGTCCAATAAGGGTGAGGATACTCATCCTGACCGGCCTCATCACGTGGGGCCAGGGACCAATCAGCGGGAGCTACCGCTACTATTTGCAACTCAGGCATAGGTTGGCCAAGCAACTGAGACAGCGCTTGCCCGGCCTTCTCAATAGTCTGAAACACCCAGCGGGCGCGAGCCTCCTCACCGGCTGAATAATAGACGGTGGGAGACCCGGCCAATGTCTTATAACGTTCATACGGGAAGAGCATCGATAAACTTATGCCGTCCCTTCTTCTAGTTTTGCTTGTCGTGGTCCATCCAACAGGGCCGCTCCATTTTTTCCATTGAACGAGCTTGAGGAAGACGCATCACGCAACTCTTTCAGCCCATTCCCTCTGCGGAAACGCTGATAAAAATCAGCGTAAAGCTGTTTGAGACGATCAGGATTAATGTGCTTGCCGCCCTCATAATATTCCAGCGCAACCTCACCAATTGACCATGTGGCAGCGCCCGCAATCGCGCCCGCAATAAAGTCGCCACCAAAGGGAACGGCTTTTGCGGCCTGTTGTGCCACGAAGCGCAGACCCAACCCACTCAACATGGTGGCAATCAGCTCGCGTGCGTGCTTCATCGCATCGGCGGTATCCAGAGGTTCTCCATAGAGAGCGGCCAGACGCAGCACCAGGCGCACCTGAGTACCAAGCACAATTGGAATATCGATGAACGGAATCGGCTCCATACCCGCCGCCAGATTGACCAGCGTTGAGTTGCGAATAATCCGTTGTGCAGCCTCGCGGCGATACGTCGGCAACTCACGTCCGATCGCGAGAGCTGCTTCGGGGCTGGCGTGAATAATGGCGGGGATCAACTCTTCAGCCACATTTTCGCCAGTTTTGGCCGAGATGGGGATCACGCCAGGAGCCTCTAACAACACCGCCACCTCAGTTGCGAACTGATCGCCGCTTTCGCCTCCTTTAAGAACATCAACCTTGTTCACCGCTACAATGATCGGTTTCTTCATGCTCTTAATCATGCCATACAGCGCACGATCTTCCTCCTGTAACCCTCGTGACGCATCAATGAGAAACACGATCACACTGGCCTGATCCATACCGCTTTCCATGACATCAGGCAGATGTCCAGGGGTATCAACCAGCGTGAAGGGACCAAAATCGGTGCGTACAAGTGTGCGGGTTGTGCCGACCTGTGGCGAAACGGGAGAGAGGTTTTGCCCTTTGATCTTGTTAAAGAGCGTACTCTTTCCCGTATTCGGCTGTCCAACAACCACAACAGTATTATTCAATCCCTGAAGCACCTCTTGCTGAGCCTGACGCCAATTGATAGCGTTCATCAGACCCTGCACCATACCAATATTCGCAGGCAAATTCTTGACCGCGTTCTCACCTATCTCACGTATCGTCGTCGGACGGTTCGTTTTACGTAGGAGACCGGCAATCGCTTCTCTCTTCAATCGTTCCTGCTCTTCTTCATCTTCATCTGAATACTTGCGTTTGTTATTAGCCACGCTCTCTGTCCTTCCCTGGTACAGTGAGTCTTCGCAAGAGGCGAAACTCACTATTACACCTACTCTGAAATTATAGCCATGTTTACGAGGAAGAGCAAACTATCTGTCTACCTCTTCTCATTGTATGTACGTAGCAATAGCGAATTGGGCGCCAAATTGATACATAGTAATTACGGTTGAGCCGGGAAGTTTGATGTATTTTTCGTTTCGTTCAAACCAATCCAACTCCCTTTATTAGTACACGAAAAAGCGGGATCAGAAAATCATCCTCATTGAGGAATTTAACAAAGATATTATGATTATTTTTCTTATCTTAACGCATTTTTAACTATAAAACAGATTTATAAAAATTCTTATTGTATAAGAGGTATTTATTTACATTTATACTTGACGCCACCCTCAAATTCTGACATACTCAAAGCAGTTACGTATGAGTTTCTTACCATTTTTAGTATCATGGACGAGAGGCATCTGAAATGGGAAACACGCCACGAAATAACACAGCAGAGCGGGACTACCATGCCGGTTTTTCGCGTATCATGTGGTTTGCTAAACAGGCCAGGTTGCGTGGTTGGAAAACGACAGATCGACAACTTGTGCATGAGATCATGCAGCGCGAACGAGCGGCTCAGATCCGAGAAAAAAGCTCCTTACCCATCGTTGGCCCGGAGGTACGCTCTGCCGCCTGGAATCGTGGTCAAGCAGATGCATTGAGAACTCTATTACAAGCACAACGCGAACGTCGCTAACTGAAGATCTTCTTTTCAGAAAAATCTTCAGTTGTAGTATACACTCCTAAATAGGTAGGAAGTTATTTTTAGCTTCCTACCCATCTATAAGCCTCTTATACTATCTTCCCTCTAGCTTGACATTTCTCTCCTCTTTTGTCATAATACCCTCTCATTAAGGATGAATTTGCTTATTATTTCGCAGCAGGTAGCAGAGTATATGGCACAGGTTGTTACCATCATTAACTTCCAGGGCGGGGTTGGAAAACATCATGTTCGATCGAAATTTCGGCAGCGCTGGCCCGGCATTATGGCCGTCGCACGCTGTTGATTGACCTTGATCCACAGGCCAGTTCAACCTTCTTTGTCATGGAGCAGGAGAACTGGAAGCGCTGGAAAGAGAGCAAGGGTACAACGTACGATCTTTTTGAGCAGCGCGGCAAAGGCTTCCCGATCCAGGACGCCATCGTCCGCGATGTCCTTCAAACGAAGGCCGCCGTCTTCGGCTTCGATCTGCTCCCTTCAAGCCCTGAACTGGTAGATGTAGATCTACGATTGACCGATTTCATCGGCCATTCCATCCTGCGCGATGCTCTTGAGCAGGTGCGTGACCAGTATGATTACATCATCTGTGACTGCCCTCCCAATTTCAATCCTGTCACCAAAAATAGCTTATGGGCGAGCGATGCCTATGTGGTTCCAACCGTGCCTGATTTTCTCTCGACCTATGGCATCGGCCTGCTTCAACGCTCAATCAATAAATTATTTGCGTCAACCACACCACACCATGCACCGTCAGGCCCGGTATTGGGCGGGATCATTCTCACACGCATCAGAACCAACGTCTTGCTGCACGCCGCCTATTGCGAACAGGTGCGCAGCGATTATCCCGGCCAGGTCTTTAAACATACAATCAGCGACAGCATCCTGGTGGCAAACGCTGCCGATAATCGCCTGCCGCTCAGCGCAATCCCTCTCCCAAAGGGACCGGAAATCAAATTACAGGAGCAATTTAAAGCTCTGGCCGGAGAGTTTATCAGCCGCATTCATCACATTCGTTCATTGAAGCGCAATTCAAGGTAGAAAGAGAAGAGAAGTATGCATACACGTTTCACCATAGAACAACTGGAACAGATGAAAACGCACGAACTGGCCGATCTGCTGGCGAACGTCGTCCTGGTCCTCCGCCGTATGCCCAATGTCGAGTGCAAACAACTGGAACAGTTGCCCGAACCCATACATATCTCAGAAGCGCCTGTATCCTCTCCTACACCAGCACCAACCTCGCCCAGCATGAGCGTAGACGATCTGCACGGCAAGACTGTGCCACAACTGAAAAAGATTGCGACCGAGCTACATGTATCGTATACTGGAAAAATCAAAAAAGACGAGTTGATTGCCAAAATTCTGTCAAGGCAGACAAAAGGACATAGCGAGCAATACGCTATCCAGCATCTCTAAACAACTCCAACACAACTAGAAGCGGGACAGACATATTTTATGGAAGGCGCAGTATCAACAATTTATACGGGGCCGGAAGCAGGGTCGCCGGAGCAGGTGCATGCCATTATCAGCGAGCTACGCCGTCTCTATCCCGACGCGAAATGCTCGCTCAACTACTCCAATCCGCTGGAACTCCTCGTTGCAACCCAGCTCTCGGCGCAATGCACCGATGAGCTCGTGAATATTGTGACAGAGCAGCTTTTCAAAAAATATCGCACGGTCGAAGATTATGCAACAGCCAGGCAAGAGGAGTTGGAGCAGGATATCCATTCCATTGGCTTCTATCGTAACAAAGCCAGAAATATTCGTACCGCCTGCCAGCGCCTCATCACAGAGTATGGCGGAGAGGTGCCGCGCACAATGGAGGGATTGGTCAGTCTCGCCGGAGTAGCTCGCAAAACCGCCAACGTGGTCCTGGGCAACGCCTTTGGCATTGTTGAGGGCTTTGTGGTCGATACCCATATCGGACGCCTCTCGCGACGATTCGGCTGGACCAGCAACGAAGATCCCGTCAAAGTCGAGAAAGACCTGATGCGCATCATTCCGCAACAGGACTGGCTCGACCTCTCGCATCTCCTCATCTTTCACGGTCGAGCGGTCTGCTACGCCCGCAACCCACAATGCGAACGCTGCACACTGGTTCCGCTCTGCCCATCGGCGTTCGTTGCGAAAAACAAATAAGCAGCGCTTATAGCTTGCACGCTATTTTCGCACAGATAAAGCACCGGGCAAAATCTGCACATCAAAACTGCTTGCCCTGGATGTTTCGCCATCCACGCCCATCGTTACTGGTCGCTGACTTTCGACATGGACGGTCTTCGCACGATAAAACGCAATCTCCGGCTCCTCGCCATGCTCCCCTCGCTGCACGACTGGTAACAGCTTGAGCGCCCGCAGCAGAGGAGCATGTGAGATAGCACATACATCCAACAGCCCATCGCTGGGACTTGCGGCGGGATTGATGCGAAAGCCAGCTCCATAGGCCGGACCGTTTGTGACTGCCAGCAAAACATAGTGATGCGGCTCGGCCTGTGCGTAGATATCGGCACCGTCCAGGCGAAAGGTCAGCCAGGGACAACGGTGATAGCCAAAGAGCAACCGTGACAATGAGGAGCCATAATAGAGACGAGCGCCACTCATAAAGGGCAGCTTTTTCAGCCGGTTCGCCGTTGCAGCAATATCGGCATCCAGACCAACGCTAAACGAATTCACAAAATACAGGCCATTCACC
>JAICIM010000440.1 GCA_025928885.1 Ktedonobacteraceae bacterium
GGCGATTAAAGAGATCACGGCCCGCGACCGGGTGGTGATGAAAACCGTGGCGGTCGTGGGCCGTGATCTTCGTGTTCAGGCGGTGAGGACGATTTTGGCAATCCCGCCTTTTTCGGCGATTGCCTGTGCTTCGGCGGCATCAGCGAGCGGCATGATGCGCTCGATGGGGATCGTCAACTTGCCATCGCGTACCGCCTCTGCATAGCGCAAGATCGTTGCGGGGTGGATTTGCGCAAAAACGATATTGATCTGAACGGTAGGATGAAGTGCGGCGTTTTGCGGGTTGCGTTTTGGGAAGCACGCGAGCGTGCCACCAGGCTTGACCTTGACAAGCAACTTATCGGCGAGCGTCCCACCAACGGTATCGGCGACGCTATCGAGTGGACCAAGTTTGTCAATCTCGGCGTCATCATCGATGGCGATGGCCTCACTCACGCCAGGAAGTTGCCGGGCAACGTCAAGGTATCTGCCACGCACGCCAGCGATAACCCGCGCACCGGTCTGCGCTGCCGCGAAGACTGCCGAGCGACCAACGGAACCTGTAGCTCCGGTGATGAGGACGGTCTGGCCGGGTTGGACGTTGGCACCAATCCGTATCATTGTATCGCCCGTGACGGTGACCAGTGGAAGCGCAGCAGCTGTGGTCATCTCCAGGCCGGTGGGAATTTTGACGAGATCGCTGGCTTTGACGGTACACAGTTCGGCGTAGGTACGCCGAGCCGCTGCCATGATGCGGTCGCCAGGTGCGAAACCACTGACGCCCTCGCCTACCTCAAGAACGACACCTGCGAGGTCGCAGCCGGGAATGTAGGGGAACGTTATCGGAATGATGTCCTTGACTGCGCCTGCGCGTACCAGCCAATCAGCAGGGTTGATGCTGGTAGCCGCGATGCGCACAAGCACCTCGCCTTTGACGGGTTTGGGGTCCGCGACATCTTCATATTTGAGTACTGACGCGGGGCCGTACTCGTGGAGAACAATTGCCTTCATGTTTTCCCTCGATTGCTTGAGAATTATTTATGTTCGTATTTCCGTCTTTTGTTTGTTGAGAGTCCTATCGATACCGATAAATTGGCACCTCTCAAATGGTCTTAAATCGGTTTCAGTCGCGCTCGATGATGGGCAAGAGCAGGTGCGAAGGGTGCGTAGCATCGTGGTAGATTCGATTGAGCGCCTGGACGAAATGCTGCTCAGTCTCCGTTTCGATGGTTCCTCCCGAGTTGGTATTGCGATCAAAGCGTGGGAAGTTTGAGCTGGAGACCTCCAGGCGGATGCGATGCCCGATCTTGAAGACGTTGGAGGTGGCCCACAGGTCGAGATGCAGTTCGTAGATCTGCCCTGGCTCCATCAGTCGTGGCTCCGAGAACGACTCGCGATAACGTGTACGCAGAATGCCATCGGTGAGGATTTCAGCGCGGCCATCGGGCGAGACATCGACGAGTTTGCCGGTGAAGTCGGTATCACGCGCTGAGGAGGAGACGAAGAGGACCAGTTCAATGGGGCCGGTTACTTCCACTGCTTTCTCAAGGATGGGCGTTGAATAACAGAGCACATCCTCGCGTACCTCCACTGCTCGCTGATCACGCGGTCCCCAATCAAGACCAGGCGGCAACAGAATGGCACCTCCCACCGTTGGAACGGGCCGATGTGGATCATAAAGGTAGACATCCTCGGCCTCCTGTGCGGGAGCTTCAGTCGAGAGTGTTCCGTCACCTGTTGCGCTGTTGGCGTGACCGCCGCTATGCAGATAATGGGGGCGGAACTGCGTATCAGGCAGCGGCCAGTCATCTTCCTCGCGCCACTGGTCCAGCCCCATCACGAAGAGCTTCACGGGTTTGTCCTGCTCTACGCCGTTGTCCTCGCCCTTGAGCCAGTGATCGAACCAGCGCAATTGTATCCCGCCGAGATCAGCGGCATCAGTGCTGGCTATGAGTCCGTAGTTGCGTTCCGGGAAGACCCCGGTGAATCCTCCATGTGACCAGGGGCCGATTAGAAGCTGCTGGTGCTGGCGTGCTACCAGGCTTCCGCCGCGCTGCTTCATGCCGGTGTAATTCTGTAGCGTAGTCCCCAGAAAGATGTCGTACCAGCCGCCGATATTGAGGGCAGGTACTGTGATTTGCTCGTAGTACGTTTTATGGGCCATGTTGCGCCAATAATCATCATAGTTGGGGTGGGCTAGCGACTCGAAATAGGCAGGAGCAAATTCGCGTAGCAGAGGCATATCGACCAGAGGGAGGTGCTCGAACAGAGCGGCAGGATTGTTCATCGCCTCCATGAGTGCGCCCATCTGCTCCATGTTTGCCTTCCCCTGCCGCACTCGCCGCTGTAGTTCCTCGGGTATCATGCCCAGAGACGAAAGCAGCGAGAGTCCCAACTCGAAGACGCCACCGGTATGCCGGCACGGGGCCTCATAGTAGTCAGAGGTTGTGATCATAGGGGACATGGCCCGCAGAGCCTCGGGGTGCTCTCTGGCAAGCAGCCACTGCGTAAAGCCGAGGTACGAGCCTCCTACCGTACCGACCTGGCCTGTAGACCAGGGTTGCTCGCTAATCCAGGCAACCGTATCGGCCCCATCGCTCGCCTCATTGACGACAGGAGTAAACTCGCCCTCAGAAGCGAAGCGCCCACGACAATCCTGGATGACGACCACATAGCCTGCCTGGGCCGCCCGTGAAGTATCGATGTTTGCCTGGACTATCACGGACTGGTCCTTGTTGTAGGGGAGCCGCACGAGAAGCGCCGGGTAGCGTCCCTCTTCGGTGGGATGGTAGATATCCGTGGCGAGTCGCACACCATCGCGCATCGGGACCATCACGCTTTTTTCAATCATCATATTCATCATTGTCTCCTGTTCTATTTCACTTTCCCTTGAAAAATCTTCTTGCATTACCAGCATGGCTCGTAAGAGTAAAGCGTGAGCTGATTTGCGAGCCAGAAGGGGTTCTGTAGACACTCTGTGATGGGTTTATTTACTGCATTCATCAGGAGTGTATAATAGAGAACAGGTTTTAACGAGAGACGAGTTTATTCAGGAACTGACACTTCCTGTTTCCGGTCTGGAGCATGCTTCATGTCTATGAATAAATTGGAGTTGGATCGTCATCACGAATTAGCCGCGTTCTTGCGCAATCGTCGTGCTCGCATAGCGCCAGAACAGGTGGGATTGCCGAGAGGGACGCGAAGGCGTACACCGGGCTTGCGGCGGGGAGAAGTAGCTCTGCTCGCCGGAGTCACCCCCGAGTGGTATAGCAAACTGGAGCAGGGGCGAGATATTCACGTCTCCGTGCAATTGTTAGAAAGCCTGGCCAGCGTCTTGGAACTGGACGCGGATGAACGCACGTATTTATTTTTACTTGCACTCAGGCAGCCACCTCCCGTCGAGATGTCTTCGCTAGTGACGATCAACCCGGCTTTCCAACAGTTTCTCCGGCAACTTGGACCAACTCCCGCGTGTGTGATTGATGCTCGCTTGAATGTGGTGGAGTGGAATGCAGCCTTTCACGCAACCATTGGTGGCTACTCTACCATAGTGTCTGAGCGCGAGCGTAACATGATCTGGAGATTATTCACGCCTCCTCTGGTACGGCAAGAAAGCGAGGAATGGCAGAAATTAGCACGTGTGTTTCTGGCGCAATTTCGCGCTGGCTATGGTCGTTTCATCAACGATCCCTGGTGGGGTACACAGATTGCAGAACTCTCACGGATCAGTCCAGCATTTCGGGAATTATGGAGTCATCACGATGTACTTAACAGGCCGGAAGGATGCAAATCAATACGTCATCCGTTGGTAGGAGAATTGACCCTTGATTTTTTCTTGCTCCAGCCGGTCGATTCTTGCGATCTGCGACTCCTGATTTACTCGCCTCGTAGCAATTCTGGGACCGCCGAGAAGATCGAGCGGCTTCTCGCCTTTGAGTAGTAGAGGAAGCCTACCGTCTCATTTGAGAGACGTTTTTTGCCTATTTGAGTGCGTACCTCTTGCATCACCATATGGCGAGGTGTCAAAGGTTACCTTCTGAAGGGACCTTTGCGGCTGCATGCCGGTTAGCTGGTCCTTGCTTTGAGGAAAATGGAAAATCTGTTCCTGAAAAGGGTTGACAGGATAGATGGGGCATGGTAGTATTGGCGTAGAACAAAGGTTCAAAACTAAATATGCTCTCTCAATCCCCAGATACTCCTCGATGCTCTCTCCGTATAGCGGTCGGGTTTCTCCTCTCTCTCCCTCCCGACCGCTGGGGGCGGTAAAATAAGTGTAATCCCTCTTTTCATTCTATCCACAAGTCCTAGTCTGGACAAAAATAAATTGACGTGTCGTGATACACGGTGTAGACTCTTCTACGGAGGGATTCTAAATTACTCTCTGCGTAGCGTTATTTGAACGTTCCAGGTGTGTTCTAACGGACAAAGGAGCTACCTGTTATTGAGTAGATACGCACGATCTCTCCCGGGAGTTCCCCGTTGGTTTCTGTCTTCTGGAGAAGCTCGGTGAGATTTTTTCCGGCGTAAAGCCTGGCATGTGTCGCCGGTAGCGCTGCGTTGTGTGTAATTCGTTATGTTGGAGCGTTGTTGTATGCAAACACTTTCAGTAGATCGGCTCGTAGGACAGGTATTAGGGAACTATCGTGTGGAGCAGTTGTTGGGCCGTGGGCGATTGAACGCTGTATTTCTGGCACAGAATGTGGCGACGCAAAGCCAGGGCGCTCTGACACTGTTTACCATTCCTGAAAACTTTTCGTCCGAAGCACGTACTCGTTTTTTGCGGCGTTTTCATAAGGCTTCTGCCGCCCTCGTCGCGCTACGACATGACCATATTTTGCCTGTCTACGAGGGAGGCGAGTATCTTGGCTATCCATTTCTAGTGACGCCGTATATGATGAATGGCTCACTGGCTGATATTGTGAAGCGTAAGGGCCGCCTCTCTCATGAACGTGTGCGCGATATGCTTGAGCAGATTGTTGCCGGGCTGGAGTATGCCCACAAGAAAGGGATCATCCACGGCACGCTCAAACCCTCCAATATTGTCCTGAGCACGAAGCAGACGATGTTGGTAGCTGGCTTTGGCTTGATGCATATCCAACAAATGCGTGGTGTTGAACGCAGCGATCAACCGTACGGCCACCTCATGAGCGTTGCTAATACATTGCTTGTCGCTCCCGAATATATCGCTCCTGAAATTGTGGAGGGGCAATACATCGATAAGCGCTCGGATGTCTATGCTCTGGGCGCGATCCTCTTCGAGCTATTAAGCGGTCGCCCTCCCTTTACGGGATCAGACCCCCTGACCGTGATCAAGCAGCATGTAGAGCAGGCCATCCCCTCTCTGCGCTCCCTTTGTTCCGATGTGCCAGTGGCTCTGGAATCGGTCGTGAATCAAGCGCTTGAGCGCGATCCCGCCCGGCGTTTTCAGAGTGCCGGAGAACTGGCCGAGGCTTTCGATCAGGTATCACGAGGGGCGACCGGCGCATTATATAATCTTCCAGGTGGGAGGGCGAAACCTTCGTCATCGCGACCTGCTGAGCAATTTTTGCAAGAAACGTCGGAAGCGACGACGACGACAGGCGGCATCACCGGCAAAAACTGGCAGTTTACGCCGCCGATCGTTACCGGCAAGATGCCCGCTTTTAAACCAGCGGCAAAGCAGGAGCTGCCACCCGCTGCCTCGACGCAATCCAGACCGCGCACGCGTCAGAACGATTCTCGCTCAGCACCGCCCAGGATTGCGGCAGAACAGATACCAGCAACGGGCAGCAGCACCCGTTCCAGTTCCAGAGGTATCCAAAAGCAGCAGAGGCCGGTTGTAGAAGAGCAGCAGGAGATGTGGTCTGAGCCTGGAATTGTGCAGACGGAAGATATTCAGTTCTCGGCCCCCATTCCGGCGATGCCATCTCAACCGCGCAAAGCGGAGACGACGGAAGATATCAGATTTTCGGCACCCCTCCCAGCGATGCAGCCGCGCA
>JAICIM010000696.1 GCA_025928885.1 Ktedonobacteraceae bacterium
AGTTCCAGCAGCGTATAAAACGGTCGTGGCCGTTGGCGGCACCACGCTGAGCCGGAGCAGCAGCACGCGTGGCTGGACCGAGACGGCCTGGAGTGGTGCTGGTAGCGGCTGTAGCGGCTATATCTCGAAACCAACCTGGCAGACCGATAGCGGCTGTAGCCGGCGCACCGTGGCCGACGTATCAGCGATTGCTGATCCAAATACTGGCGTTTCGGTCTACGATACCTATGGTAACGTCGGTGGCTGGCTGGTCTTTGGCGGCACCAGCGTTTCCTCTCCCATCATTGCCAGCGTCTACGCCCTGGCCGGAAACGCCAGCAGCGTCAATGCAGCCTCGTCGCTCTATAGCCACACCGGCAATTTGTACGATGTGACCAGCGGCAGCAATGGCAGCTGTAGCCCCTCTTACCTCTGTACCGCCACGACCGGTTATGATGGCCCGACTGGACTCGGCACACCCAACGGCACCGCTGCCTTCTAGATAAGGCATCCATCAACCGAGAGGATCTTGCGTGCGAGATGGCAAGATCCTCTCTTTATTGTGTTGTGTGTAAGCTGAAAGGCAGCGGGCTGTTAGCTGGTTACATTGACACCCTCTTTTTGCGGCAGGTACAATAAGGAAACAACGGGAAACGCTGTTGTTTCCTGCCTTCCTACGTCCTACAACATCAAAAGACGAGGTACATTACCAATGAAGATTATTGTCTGCATAAAACAAGTACCTGACCCGAACACCACTGTCAGTAAGCTCGATCCAGATACAAAACATCTCGTGCGCACCGGCGTCTCGCTCATCCTTGATCCGGGCGACGAAAGCACGATCTCCGCCGCCATCAAGCTCCGTGACACGCTTGGCAATAGCGAACTGATCGCCCTGAGCATGGGTCCCACCAGCGCTCAAGAGGGGATGCGCCGCGCCTTAGCGATGGGGGCCGACCGCGCCATTCTGGTGACTGATCCGCTGCTGGCTGGCTCCGACGCCCTCGCCACCGCACGCGTACTGGCAAGCGTGATTAAAAAGGAAGGAGCAGACCTGATCTTCTGCTCGACCGAGAGTACCGATGGCTATACCGGCATGGTTCCGGGCGGCATCGCCGAGTTTCTGGGCATTCCGCAACTGACCTTTGCCCGCGAAATCAAGGTGGAAGGCACAAAAGCTGTGATCAAGCGCGTCATCCCCACCGGTTATAAAACCGTCGAAACCAACGTGCCAGCCGTAGTAACCATCGCCAGCGGCTCATTTGACGCTATTTACCCCACAATGAAGGGCATTATGGGGGCCAGAAAGAAGCCGTTCAGCCAGTTAAAGCTGGCCGACCTGGGCATCGACGCCTCACAGGTTGGCGACGCTGGCGCACGCGAACGCATCTTGAGCGTAGGGAAAGCGGAGGCGCGTGCGGCAGGTCAGATCATTAAGGACGATGGCAGCGCGGCACAGAAAATTGGCGATTTCTTACAGCGTTATCAGTTACTTTAAGTGAGGAGAAGCACAACATGTCAAAGACGATCTGGGTGTTGATAGAGCTAGAAAACGGTCAACCGGTGCGCTCATCGCTGGAAGTATTGGGCAAGGCGGCAAAGCTGGGACGCGCCGAGGCGATCGTGCTTGGTGCGGCGGCAAGTGAGGTTGCGCCAACGTTGGGCCAATATGGCGCGGAAAAGGTATACGTCCATGCCGACGCGACCTACGATAATTATCTGACGCTGCCCGCTGTGGAAACTCTGAGCAATCTGCTCCAACAGCAGCAACCGGCCCTGCTTCTGCTTGCTACCACCTATGAGCTGCGCGATATCGCGGCCCGCTTGATGGTGCGCAATAATCTTGGCCTGATTACTGATGCAACGGATCTGGCGCTTGAGGGCGAGAGCGTGCAGGTAACGGTTCCCTGGGGCGGCGAAAACGTCGTGACGGCCACGCATCCTCACGGCGGCACTGGCATCGTCCTGATTCGCCCCAAAGCCTTCTCGCTGGAGCACTACGAAGGGCGGCAAGCTGAGATCGAGACGCTCAACGCTTCTCTCAGCGCACAGACACAGGCCATCAAGGTACTCGATACCGTTGAGGTTGCCAGCGAAGGTCCGGCGCTCGAAGATGCCAACGTCGTTGTCAGCGGTGGGCGCGGATTGGGCAAAGCGGAGAATTACCAGCTGGTTGAGCAGCTCGCCAGCGCATTAGGCGGCGCTCCAGGTGCTACACGTGCAATTGTGGATGCGGGCTGGCTCCCCTATAGCTATCAGGTCGGACAGACCGGCAAAACTGTGAAACCTACGCTCTATATTGCCTGTGGCATCAGCGGCGCGATTCAACACCTCGCCGGTATGAAGGGGTCTAAATATATCGTCGCCATCAATAAAGACGAACACGCACCGATTCTGCAAATCGCAGATCTGGGCGTGGTTGGCGATGCGTTAACGATCCTGCCTGCCCTGATAGAAGAGGTTAAGAAACGAAAGAGTTAAGGTAAGGTATCTGGGTATCTGTTTTGGACGCCCTCGCTCAAAGGTGAGCGGTTATCTAGTGCAGGCGATGATGCAGCATGATCGCCTGCCACGACAACAACCGCGCCGTCCAGCTTCTAGACGGAGGTTTCGCATTATGACGCCCCCTGCAATCTCGCCGACCGGGGGATGGATCGGCACAACAATCTTTGTCATCATCTTCCTGGCCGCGCTCATCCTCTTTGGCCTGCGCGTCGGTGAGCTGGTCACGTTGCTGGCGAAGGCCCGCAAGGAGAACCGCATCGACAACATCGACGAGCGCATCGGTGATTTCTTCCTGATGGTGCTGGGCCAGAGAGGTGTGCTCCGTGATCCCCTTCCCGGTATCGCCCATTTTTTCACCTTCTGGGGTTTTATTATTATCCAGTTCGGCCTGCTCAATCTGATGCTGGGTGCCTTCAATAGCTCCCTGCCGCTGCTGGGCGACAGCCATATCTTCGCGGCCATTCTGGATGCCTTTATCGTCCTCGTCCTGATCGCGCTGGTCCTGTTTGCCATTCGCCGGGCAGTGTTTCGACCCGCCCAGCTCAAGAGCTTCCTGCACGGTCCCTGGGACGGCTATATCATCCTGATCCTGATCTTGTTAGTAATTGTGACGCTGGCACTTGTCGAGGGCTTCGAGTACGTTGCCAGCAATGGCGCTGCCTGGACGCCGATGGGCGCGTTCTTCTCTCCCATCATCAAAAATGCTGGCACAGGGACGAGCATTGTTGCCTATCGTACCTTCTGGTGGCTGCATATGTTGACAGTGCTGGGCTTCCTGATCTATCTACCACGCTCCAAACACCTGCATCTGCTGGCAACCCCGTTCAACGTCTTCTTCCGCAACTATCAGCCAAAGGGTGCGCTGCCGCTGATGGAGAATCTTGAAGAGCGCGAGGACTACGGCGTCTCCAAAGTTGAGCAA
>JAICIM010000110.1 GCA_025928885.1 Ktedonobacteraceae bacterium
CTAAGTCTAGCCAGTTGTGGTGGGTCTAACGCGACTCCTGACAATAGTATGACGTTGAACGTGGGACAAATCAGCGATTCAGTCGCGTTTTTCCCTTTTTTTGTTGCCGAGCAGCAAGGCTTTTTTAAGAAAGAGGGATTGACATTAGGAAGCCGTCCCCGACTTGGCACAGGCGCAAAGGTTGCCACGGCGCTTTCGGCTGGGAGTATCGATGTTGCAGGCGGAGTCATTACCGATGCTTTTAACCTGGCGACCGTCGATCCGCAAGTCAGGATTATCGGATCACTTGTCAATGGGTATTATGTTGATGTTGTTGTGAGCAAAAGCTTTGAGCAACAGACACATCTAACAGCGACCAGCCCGCTTGCTGATAGGGTGAAAGCATTGAAAGGCAAGAAGATAGGGATTACGGGGCCAGGAAGCGGTACGGAGGCTTTGATGATCTATTTGTTCAAACAACTAGGGATGAATGTGCAAAAAGAGACGACGCTGGTAAATCTCGGCGCGAATAATTCAGCCGCGATAGTAGCACTGCGTACAGATCGGGTTGATGCCCTCTCCTTCTTCTCTCCAATCGGGCAGATGGCCGAGGCACAAGGAGTAGGTGACATCTTTATTAGCCCGATTCGTGGAGATATACCAGCCCTGAACGGAGCGGTTCACGGTATATTTTATACCAGGAAGAGTGTGATTGAGGCGAAACCGAAAGCGGTCCAGGCCTTTATTCGTGCCGTTGGGGAGGCTGAAGCTTACATCCATGATCAGCCCGCTCAAGCCCTGGCTTTGCTGGTAAAGTTTCTCAAACTTGATCAGACGACCTCTAAAGCTGTGTATACGGCGGTCTCACCGGTATTTGCGCCGAACCCGCAGATCGATCAGAAGGAATATGATGTTGCAGCGCAATTCCATGTGCAGGCGGGACTGATTAGTATAGCTCCGCACTTTTCCGACATGGTAGCCACCGACACCATCAGCAAAGCTCTCGCCTGATGTCTTTCCAGCTGCATTCCTCATTGGCAAGAGCTTTCACAATTAACGTGGGGATGCCAATCGGGAATGCAGTTAGAAGGCTTATCTTTCGTTCCTCAGAGAGAGGCGAGGCGCTTTATTCCTCTTCTCCTTCGACATAGATTTTCCGTCCCGCCGCCAGCAGTTCGGGAGCGCGGCGACCGAGGATGACCGCAATCACGATGCCAACAACCAGCCAGACACCGACAATGGGGGCAGCCAGATTGAGCGGCGCGGCTGGCAGGGGGAAGAGTTGCAGGTAGAGGACGAAGATCATGATCAGCAGCGGGATGATCGGCACCACGATATGGCGCAAGACATTAAACTCTGCAGGATGCTCACGGCGGTAGAATACTGGAACCGAGATGCAGGTGGCGATATAGACCAGGATGATCGGCAGGATGATGATCGTTCCCAGCAGAGCAAAGGCCGTCAAGGGATCATAGATGAAACCAGGTAGCAGACCACAGACAAGCGCAACGACCATTGACAGGATGATAGAGAAATCGGGAACCTGATGTTTGTTCAAATGTGCGAAGATGGTCGGGAGCGTGCGTGTGCGGCCCATTGCGTAGAGCACGCGTGTGGCTGCGTTCACGCCAGCATTCGCATTTGCGAGAGCGCTGTTGAGAATAGTCAGAATGACAATTACCTGGAAGGGACCCCAGACGCGGCCAGCCATCGTCACCCAGGGCGAGGGATCGTTGCCATATTTGTCGATGTTGGCCGGTCCCCAGCCAACGACCGCTGCATAGGAGCAGAGGACATAGAAGGCACCAATGCAAACGGCAGCAAGCAGGATTGCACGTGGCACCGTGCGGCGGGGATTCTGCGCCTCTTCGGCCAGAGGTGCGGACGACTCAAAGCCGGCGAAGGCCAGCAGCACAAAAATCATGCCAAACAGCACTCCCTGCCAGCCTCCCAGGCCAGGAAGGGCGCTATGAACTGGATTGAAGGCATTGATAGTATTGTTGCTGCCAGCGGTGAAGATGAGCCAGAGAGAAAGCAGGACGAAAACGGCGATTTCGATGCTACCCAGGATCACGCCGGCATCAGCTGAGATTTTCACGCCAAAGTAGGTCAGAAGGAAGACGATGATAGCGAAAACGACCACCCAGGTGTACCAGCCCAGCGAGATATGGAAGCTTGTTTTCATAAAATCTTCCATCGTGGGTCCCAGCACCAGCAGTTGGAAGGGGACAATGAGCAGATAGGCGAGATTAAAGAGCCAGCCCGTGACCCAGCCAGCTTGTACGCCCAGTGAGCGACTCACATACGTGAAATAGCCGCCGGCAGAAGGAAGATATTTTGCCAGCGAACCGATGCTCAGAGCAATGAGAGAACAGACGATCAAGGCAACGATTGCAGCCAGTGGGAGCGTCACGCCTGTGGCCGCCAGTGCGGGACTGAGGCTTGCGGCGACCGCCGAGGCTGGAGCCATCGTTGTGATCGACTGGAAGAGAACTCCAGGGAGACCGATAGTGTTAGGACGAAGATTGTCCTGGCTCGCGGCCTCAACTGAGGTTTCGGTGCTCATGCAGAACTCCTTTTTAACGTAGATGAGAACAAAATTGATAATAGATAAATGTCTATGAAGCAAACAGGCCCTGAGAACTGCGCACTCATAGCAGAGATGCGACAATTCTCAGGATGAGGTGAGTGCAGAGTGGAACGGTTATAGTCTTCCCCATGTCCTCTGCTTATGTGCGAGGACGACTATTCTGATCAGCTTCATTGATCCAGCGTATATCATTCGTGCCGACCTGATCCTGCCATGCCGCCTCACTGGTGGCGAACATACTGGCAACAGCAGCGATAATGAGACAGCCTGCCGTTAAACCTCCTACAAGGTATCCCCACTGGCTATTACCAATCAGTTGAGGTATAGGCGAATAGTACAATGTTACAACAATTGCCAGTACACAAGCAACTGGTGCAATAATGATGCAGGCCCACAAAATCGGCATCGGCACAATAAGGTGTTGTCGAACAAATTGTCGATCACGGAAGTAGAGTACTGCTAGATCCACAAAGAGAAATGATGTAGAGATAGCCCACATCAATGTCAGTGCCGAAAGGCTGATGGTGAAGACCTCGTTTGCCAGATCAACGGGGCTGGTAAGGGTGATGAAGTAGGGGGCAAGAAAGGCAAGCAGCACGAAGATGATGGCAATGACCGTCTGAAAGATAATCGCGTTGGCCGGGGCGCGATTCTTATTCAGCTTGCCCAATCCAATTGGTAAACGTCGATCAATGCTCGTCACCATCAGCAGGCGTGCGAATGAGCAGTTCAGCACGGTGGTAAAGATAGGGAAGAAGGCAATGACGCAGATGGCGGCGATATTCCCCAGAAATTTGCCAAAGACCTGATCGATCAGCGTGATGACGGCAAATGGTCCAACAGCGGCTGCGTTCGCGCCCTGAACCACTAACAGCGAGAGCGTCACGATCAGGTAGCAGACGATCACGCCAATGCCGCCAATAAGCAGGTGGCGTGGAATGGCTTTGCGCGTGGCAACCTCGCCGGCCATATTCAGCGAGACATCAGCGCCCAGGTAGGCCAGCGTGACCGTACCAAATAACCCGTAGGTTCCCGGCGTAATGGCCCAATCGCGAGCCGTCGCGAAACTGGTTGCGGAATGATGGCCCGTCAATAACCAGACGATAGCGGCCAGCCCCAGCAGCGCGATGACGGCCCAGGTCAGCAACATCACCACTTTGACGATATTGAGGACGACGCGCAACCGTTGGGTTGATAAGAGTGCCGAAAAGATCAGAAAACCGATCAAGAGTAGACCTTGTTGCCAGGGTTCCGCCAACCAACCAGCGTGAAGTCCCTGAATAAATGTAACGCCGATACCTGCTCCTGCAACCATGCCCAGCACCCCAGGTACCCAGTAAGAAACGCTGGCGAAGAGACTCCAGAAGCCTCCTAACGCCTTATGCGTCCAGTTGTATGTGGAGCCTTCATAAGGAAACATAGTTCCTAGCTGAGCGGTGGCGACAACGCAAGGAATAAAAAATACGACGGCTCCAATAATCCAATAGGTGAAAGAAACGGCACCCGCTCCAGCTGTGCCAACTGGATTATTAATGAAAAACATAATCATCATAAATACCATTGTCAGATCTGTGGTATTCATGATTTGTGGTAGCGCTTTCGAGGCATACTCTTCTGAAGGAAGCGCTTGCTTCTGCCAGATCTGCTTTATCAAGCTACTTCTCCATTCTTAGCATAATTGTTTGGCCCTCTTTCTAAAAATAAAGAACCTTTACTATCAATAGAAAACTTTTGTGTAGATGGCATAAGCTGTCAAGGCGATATCAGCAAAAAAGATATGCCTTACGGCTGCTTGTTTATGAAACGGGCAGTAATTATAAAGCTTCACCATTACCCAGGATAAACTTAGCCCGACTATTTAATCTATGTGATAGTACGATTTACCTAGTTGCCGCGACAAATCTTGACTATATTCCATTTACTATGGAAATTACATCCTAATAATGTTTTATAGATAAGTATCTGTATAAATTGTACGCGTAGAATCTTCTGCCTGCTAAAAAAACATCTACAAATCTTGCAAAAGCGCGATCTGTAGATGTTTTCTCTTGACGAGCTAAGAATGAACTGGTTAGAGATCGTGGCGGCGAGTCGTTACGGTGTTGCGGTATTCTGAGGCTCTGGGTGCGAAGACGACGCGCCCGAGCGAGACGATGCCCCAGGCGATCAGGGCGTAGATGAGCATGGCGACGAGCGTTGATGTTTCAAAAACGCTTCTGCCCAGCGCCTGATCGTTGAAGATGCCGTTAAAGGCACCGACAAAGACGTGGCTCAGGTCATACAGGAACATGATGAATGCGTTCCCCTGATTGGCTCCCAGCAACCGGAAGAGGAAGCGGAGAAACAGAACGACTTCTAATACTGCCAGTACAAAGTAGGTGATGGTGGTGATCCAGTAGCGTGCATTGGCGCGGCTCACATTCTTATTCTCAACGATTTCTTCCTGTTGCTCCACATGTTCTCCAGCTGGATTCACATAGTTTTCATGCTGCTTGCGAGCATAAGTGGCATCGCTGCTAGCCGTCTCGATGGTCTGGTCGTTGTGGATATCTGGATGTCGTTCTCTATACGTTGGATCGGGCGGATACGGTTGATTATTCATGCGCTCTTCCTCCTTGATATGCCGATGATTGCAGCGTGATGCAGAACGCCGTGCTCGATCGGTCCATCCTCGTCTGACCCGCTGATCAGTCCGTAGATGTTCGGCAATCCTGCTATGCCGTAGAAAAAGTATCTTCCTGTATCACGGATATCGCGGAGAAAAAGTGGCAGAAGAAAGTGTTATGACAGGACGCGTTACGCTTTATTGGCATCTGCTATCAGCGCCTGAGCGCGTGCGATCAGATCTTCGCGTTGGGCAATCCATTCGATGGTAACGGCTGTACCTGCCTGACAGTTCTGGAGAAACGCAATCCCCTCTCTCGCAAGTTGAACCAGAGCATCATATTGTGCTGCGGTAATCTCCTGGAGCTGAACGCGTAAGATGAGAGATTCCTGGAGTTGTGCCATCTGTGTATGTAAATGCTGCATTGCTTCGACTGTTTGCTGAACGGTTAAATCTCGCTCTTTTGCCATTGCCCTTAATACTCCCTACCAATAACCATTGCAACTTGAAGTGTTGTGTATGAGTGTAAAACTTACACTCTTTCAGTATACACAACGGATCTCCCCTGGACAAGAGAAAAGGGACATACGGAGACAAGTTCATGTTTATCGGGGAAAACAGAGAAAAATGAATATTCTGTCATATTTTAAGCTATGGCAAAAGAGAAGAGAACGGGCATATGGTTAAAGCGTTGTACTATCAATCCATATTGTGATCGGACCGTCATTAATTAACGAAACGTCCATATCGCCCCCGAAAACGCCTCCTGCGACCGCGATACCATAGGCAGCGATCGCCTCTTTAAAGCGTTCGACCAGCGGTTCGGCCACTGTGGGGTGGGCGGCATCGACGAAGCTGGGGCGGCGTCCTTTGCGAATATCGGCATAGAGGGTGAATTGTGAGACCACCAGGGCTGAGCCGCTGATATCGAGCAGTGAGCGGTTCATCTTGCCCTCTGCATCCTCAAAGATGCGCATATTGACGATTTTGTTGACCAGCGTTTTGACCTCTGCTTCGCCATCGTCGTGTCCGACACCCAGGAGGATTAAGAGACCCTGGCCGATCTCTCCCACGATGTTGTTTTCGACGGTGACGCTGGCGCGGCTGACGCGCTGTAGTAATGCTCTCATCCCTGTTCCTGCTCTTTCGACTGGTTTGCTAACATGGTTGGATCGGTTTGCACGGCGACGGCGATGGCGATGGAGAACTGGGCGAGGTCGGCGATGCTGACATCAAAGGCGCTCAATCCTAGCTGCTGCGCACGCAGGCGGGCGTTGCCGTGCAGCGTGACGGTGGGACGCCCGCTGCGCAACTGCACAATCTCCATCTCTCGCCACGCCACGCCATGCAGACCAGTGCCGAGCGCTTTGCTAATCGCCTCTTTGGCGGCGAAGCGTCCGGCCAGTCGCGAGATCTTGCCCCGACACTGCTGGATCTCACGATCGGTATAGACGCGATGCAGAAAGCGTTCGGGGTGATGTTCGTAGACCTTACGTATGCGGTCAACCTCGATGATATCGATGCCGACCGCGACGTTCACGCCCTGGGGCGTGTGCAGCGGTGCGGGAAGACCAGCCACTCCAGCGGGACCGAAGAGCCAGTCGGGAATGGGTACTCCAGGACGCCGCACAAGTGGGGTAAACATGAGTGGCTGATCTTCTTCATGCATGGCTAGTTCTCGTCTCCAGTGATGAGGGGTTCCTGTTCGATAACTTCGCTCGTCGTATCTTCAGGCGGCAAGACCGTTGGAGCAGGGTTGGTTCCTCGTCCGATGCCACGATAGATGAAGCCGAGGTGGTTCATCTCTGCTGGCTCGTAGATATTGCGTCCATCAATGAGGACGGGGCGGTGCATCGAATCGCGAATTTGCTGCATATTCAGCGACTTGAACTCATTCCAATCGGTGACAACCACCACCGCATCGGCGTTCTCAGCCACCTCATAGGCGGTTTCGCAGAAGGTGACGGCATCCAGACGCACGCCTTCCTGTTCGAGCGAGTAGCGGCCCGTCTCCATTGCGACCGGATCGTAGACGCGCACGACCGCTCCCTGTGCTGTGGCCCAGCGGATGATATCGACGGAAGGTGCTTCGCGCATATCGTCCGTATTGGCTTTGAAGGCCAGGCCCAGCAGGCCAATGGTGCAGCCACGCAGCGATCCAAGAATATTGGTCAGCCTGGCAACGACCAGGCGGCGCTGATCGTGGTTGATCTCCATCACGGCATGCAACATCTGGGGATGCAAACCGGCCTCATCGGCCATATGAGCCAGCGCACGCACGTCTTTCGGGAAGCATGACCCTCCGTATCCCAGGCCAGCGCCGAGCATGCCGGAGCCGATACGGCGATCGTAGCCCATGCCAACCGCGACCTCTTTGACATCCGCGCCGAGCCGTTCACAGATTTGTGCAATTTCATTGATGAAAGAGATCTTTGTGGCTAGAAATGCATTGGAAGCATATTTGACCATTTCAGCAGTGTAGATATCTGTAACCACGATTGGTGCGCGTAATGGTAGGTAGAGATGGGCTACCTTTTGAGACGCTTCAGGTTCGGACGAGCCGAGGACGATGCGGTCGGGGTTCTGGTAATCGCGTACGGCGGAGCCTTCGGCGAGGAACTCCGGGTTCGAGACGACGGAGAAGCGCACATCGGGTCGTTTGAGATTGTTGCGTACCACCCGCGAGACAAAATCGCCGCTCCCAACCGGGACGGTACTTTTATTGATAATAATGGCATAGTGGTCGAGTTCTTCGGCAATATTGCGTGCCGCGCTCTCGACGTAGCGCATATCAGCTCCACCCGCAGTATTGTCGGGAGGGGTGTTGACTGCGATAAAGATGAACTCGCAGTCTTGCAGCCCTTCGGCGTAGCTTGTGGTAAAGCGGAGCCGATCGGCGCGGACATTGCGCTCAACCAGTTCTTTTAATCCTGGCTCATAAATAGGCAGAACGCCCTGCTTCAGGCGCTCGATTTTTTCCGGGACGATATCAACACATGTCACCTGATTGCCCATATCGGCGAGACAGGTACCTGTCACCAAACCAACATAGCCGGTGCCAATAACGCATATAACTGACACAGTATCACCTCTCTAAAACAGACGGACACGACGCAGCGCACGCAGCGTGCATCAGCCGACTGTAAGGAATGACTCCTCGTTACTCCTCTACAATCACGAATGGATTCTCGTGTTTTTCTTCTTCAATAGTTGTGGGTTCCCCATGACCTGGAAAGACGGCCAGATCATCGTCGAGGGTATACAGCTTCGTACGGATCGAGGTAACGATCTGCTCGTAGTTTCCCCCTGGCAGATCTGTGCGCCCGATGCTGCGATAAAAGAGCGTGTCACCGCTGAAGACGCAGTAGGTCGGGCAGACCAGACATACGCCGCCGGGCGTATGACCGGGAGTATGCAGCACCTCCAGGGAGAGCGTCCCAAAGGTAATGCGCTGTCCCTCCTGCAAGAGAATATCAGGCTTACGCTTGACCAGGGGTGCTTTACGTCCGAACATGGCAGCAGAACGCTCGTCTGTATACATGGGGACATCGGCAGGATGGATCGCGAGAGGAACGGGGTAGACCTGGCTGACTGCATCAATGGCACAGATATGGTCAATATGTCCGTGTGTGTTGAGAATATACCTGGGGATAATTTGAAGTTCTCTGATCTGAGCGAGAATGCGTTCTGGTTCATCGCCAGGATCGATGATGACTGCCTCTTTTGTGTGAGGGCAGGCAAAAAGATAACAATTCTCTTCAAAATCGCCCACTGTAATGCAAGCAATGATGGGTTGATCCGCTGGTATTTCCAATTCGGACATTGATGTACATTCCTCCTCATGGCCCGTGCGCCAATTACACTCGAACAATTATAGCATACCATGCCATCTAAGCCTGTGCTTCCTCATAAAAGACGTAGAGGACAATGCGGCGGTTTCAAAAGGTCTGATAAAGGTTTCAAAATAGGAAAAGAAGAATAGTGTGAATGTCTATTGCTTGTTTCAAGGGATGGACAAAGAATAAGAAATAGGGTATGTGATTGTGGAAGAGAGAAATTGAAAGAGCTGGCCTGATCTTTGGAATAGCCGCGTTTTATTAGCAACATCGATAAATTGTGAGGTGAAAATGTGGACGAAAAAGGGCTGAATGATGTAGAATGAGTACCATAGGCACCAATTTATTGTCCTGTTTCTGGAAGTGGCTGATGAGCCTGTAAAGGTCAAGGAGAAGCTCCAGGAGGAAGAGGGAATTACACATGCCCAAGGATCACATGGAACGGAGAACGTATCGTAAAAGCCCTGGTCGTCAGTATGAGTCTGATTCGTTGCGCAGCCGCAGCGGCAAGAGCCAGAGTGGAAGAGGTGAAAATACTGAACAGAGTGAGCGTTGGGCCACTCGCGGAAGCACTGGACATAAGTCTACGACCGCATCGTTAGCGCAGCGCCCCGATCCTCGCCGAACGCGCCAACTCCTGCGCCAGAATATTATTGCTAGCAAAGCACGTCAGGCTGAGGAGGAAGATCAGGAGCAGGAGCAATACATCTCATCATCCCTTGAGGAATATGGTTCACGACATAATTCCCGCAGCAGTCGCCAGCCTTCGCGCGAGTTAATCGATACAGAAGAATTTGGCGAAAGCGAAGACGAGTGGCGTGAATTGGAAGCCGGGATGGAGGTTGATCCTGATTATGATGAGGAGGAGCCTCGATTGAAGTATATCGAGGAGTATCCAGCCTATCCAGAAGGCGTGCCTGTTCGCTCAGGAGCATTGCCTCCATCCTACGAGGGGGCTTATCCTCCTCGGGATGTCCCTAATCCTCGTGCCACACGTCGCTTGCCTCCCGAAGAATTGTATGAAGACGACTATGACGAGTATGAGGAAGAGTACGAGGAAGAGGAGGAGCGCCCTCGCCCTCGGCGGCGCAAAGGTGGTCTGACGCGGCGTGGCCTGTTGCTGGGTATCGGAGCAGCGGCGGCTGTTGGAACTGGTGTGGCTGCCTATGAATATGCGCCAAAAATACCGCAGGCCCTCGGTGAGACAGGGGCCAATATTGAGAAGCAGTTACAGGATGCCTTTAACAAAGGTGTGGCGCAAGGTGCAGAGGCGGCGCGAAAAGAACTGATTACAGCTCTGGACAACCTGGAAGGCTTTACCCTGGAGGGAGCGGTGACCGCCGCTCGACTCACACGCGTAGCCTATGATGTCTTTGTCTCGCCGGTTATTCAGTTCGGAGCCAATATCGCTACTGACTTCCTCGCGGCCATGCTCAAAGCCTTCAAAACGGCTCGCATGCTACTGGCAGGCGTCTATCAGGACAACGCCACGCTTCAGGCCATTCAGAAGGTGTTGGAAAGCTGGGTGGATCAGGTGACGACGATGCCCAAACAACTAAACACCATTACTCAGGCCGATCTCGACGGTGCGCAGGCATACTTACGCGCTCTGCAACGCAAGATCGAGGATGAGAAGAAACAATTGCAAAACAACGGCACCCCGGTAGCTGGTACGCCCACTGCTCAACCCAATGCAAAAGCAACACCACAGGCGACTGCTAAGCCCAAGCAATAAGTGTTTGCAAGCAATGATGCCCGCTAGACTTCTAGTGGGCATCGATTTCACCCACTTTTTAAAAACCTGCTACTTCTCTCGCCAACTGCTCATCACATCTTTTTAAAGAGCCACCCAACCTGATTTGAAAAAAGGCGCTCACCATCGTTTTCTGAATAGAAGGATTGTTGTACAAATCAGGTAGCACAATGGATGTGAATCATGCAGGATGAATTGCATACCAATCGCGCAGGGAATGGATCGTCTGCTCAGCCTGTTGCCTCGTTGCAAAGCGTCTACAAGCATTTTGAGAACATCGAGGCGTTGCAAGGGATAAATCTTGCCCTCTTTCCAGGCGAAATTGTTGCGCTCCTGGGGCCGAATGGAGCTGGCAAAACAACAGCGCTGAATGTTTTGTTGGGACGCCGCCATCCTGATCGTGGCGAGGCACGTCTCTTTGGCGAGGACCCCCGCAAGCCGGAGGTCCGGCGGTGGATCGGCGCAACGCCCCAGGAGATCAGCTTCCCACCAACGTTAACTATTGCCGAAATTATCGATCTTGTACGAGTACATTATCCTGAGCCGCTTGCTCGCCTGGAAGTGCTGAAACGCTTTGGTTTGACAGGGCTTGAGCAGCGGCAAGCTGGTGGATTGAGCGGAGGACAGAGGCGCAGGCTGGCGATTGCCCTGGCGTTTGTTGGCAATCCCCGCGTGGTCTTTCTCGATGAACCAACGACCGGGCTGGATGTGGAGGCTCGCCGCGAACTCTGGCAGGTACTGCGCAGCTATGCCAGCGGCGGTGGGTTGGTGCTGCTCACAACGCATTACCTCGAAGAGATTGAGGAGTTGGCGGATCGCGTCGTTGTGCTCCATCATGGTTCCGTCCTGATCGAGGGTAGCGTGGATGCCATTAAAGCGTGCGTTGGCCTGAAACAGATTCGCTTCTCTGCCCCCGCTTTGCCTTCATTACCCAATGTCGCACGAATAGTAGAGGAAAATCAGCGCTATTGCCTCTACGCTATCGATGCTGATGCCGTTGTGCGCGAACTGGTGCGACAGGGATGCGAGTTTCGCGGGTTGGAGGTGCTGCCAACGAGCCTGGAAGATGCATTTCTGGTGTTGACAGGAGATGAGCATTGAAATTGATCTGGGTACACCTCAAGGCCAGTGCGATTGAACTGGTCTGAGGCGCAGTTTTTGAACGACCCTGGCCGCTTTTGCCGTGTCTGGGCTTGCTGATCTATACTCTGATCTTCGGCGTTCTGGCCGTATGAGGATATCGGCGTGATGAAGGCCAGCATTATCACTAAAAGCGATCTATTCTCGCTCCAAAAGTCATCCATTAAGATATTGACAACCAGCCTGAATTCTTCTATCTTTGGGATAGATACATCCTCTCTTGCTAACAGTCATTCGTAGTGTGGATTTTTTATGGATTTCTCTATTTACTTCAATTAGCTGAAATGCTGATTGAAGAGCAGGTCGATTTTCTTGCTTTATAGGCAGGAAGGAGTTTGAACGTATGGCGACAACAGCCACAGAGGGCGGCAGCAGCTCTGAGTTGCGCTCAGAGCGTATTGCCGGTGGTATTCTCCCTAAAGTATTAAATTCTTTTGATATGGTTGCCATCTTCGTTGCAATTGTCCTCTTCGTTAGCAATTCCGCTGTGATGGCAGGCGGTGCGGGTCCATCCGCCTATATTTACTGGGTAATTGGCTTTATCACTTTCCTCATTCCAGGCGCGATTGTGACGGGACAGCTTGGCTTGATGTTTCCGGGTGAAGGCTCGATTTATGTGTGGACGCACAAAGCCTTTGGTCCCTTTATGGGCTTTTTCGCCGGTTTCTGCGCCTGGTGGCCCGGTATCCTCGTGATGATTGCTACCGGTGATGCGGTTGTCTCGCTGATTCAGCAGATCAACGGCAATCTGTTGACCGAAGCGTGGCAGCAGGGAACAATTATCTCGCTTGTCATTATCATCTCGTTTGTGCTGTCGATCTTGCGCTTCCGCGTGACGCAGAACATGATCAATGTCGTCTTTGTGGCCTATGGTGGCGCGATCCTGCTGGTGGGCCTGGCTGGCCTGCTGACGTTGATTGGCGGACATGCCGCGCCGGTCGATTATTCGCCGCACAAGTGGCTGCCCACCCCTTCCAGCTGGACCTTCTATGGTACGGTGATTCTGGCCCTGCTTGGCATCGAGGTGCCGCTGAACATGGGCGTTGAAGTCAAAGATGTGCGTGCGATTACGCGCTACTTGCTCTGGGGGTCGGTGGTCGTGATGGCCGCCTATCTGCTCGGCACCTTTGGCGTGATGACCGCTGTATCGCCGGTTTCAGCACAGGGAAGTCCGTCAGCGATTGCTCAGGCGGTTACATCCGGCTTCGGCCCGGTTGGTCCCGTGCTTGGCTTCCTGGTGAATATCATCTTCATCGGCTTTTTCATCTTCAATACCGCCGTGTATAACTACTCGTTCGGGCGACTGCTCTTTGTCTCCGGCCTGGATCGTCGCATGCCGACCGTGATGAGTAAAGTCAACGCCAACCGCGTTCCCTGGGTTGCTGTGCTAACGCAAAGCATCATTTCAGTTTTTCTGACTATCGTTGCCTTTATCATAGTCCCATACACTTTACAGACGGGTCTCAAACCAATTGATTTCTCGACGGTGATCTATGATATCCTTCAGGCATCCGTCACTGTGATCTGGTGCGTATCGATGGTGATTTTGTTCGTCGATGTCATCATCATTCGCTACAAGTTTCACGAAGAATTCACACGCGCACGTCTGGCAGCCGATTGGGTCTTCTACGTCTGCTCTGTGCTGGGATTGATTGCGAGTGCAGTCGGCGTCTACGTTACGTTTACCGGCCCCTGGACCTCACTGATCTCTTATTCGTCCTGGGTCGCCTGGATTGGAGGTATTGGCCTGCTCTCTCTGGCGGTCGGAGTGCTGCTCTACTTCGTGGGCCATGCTGCTGTCAGGAGCGATGTCAGCGATGACGAGATCATTGCTGAGGTGACTTCACAGAAAGCAGAAGAAGAAGCTCAGGAAATAGAAGAGACTCCGAAAGCAGAAGAAGAAGCTCAGGAAATAGAAGAGACTCCGAAAG
>JAICIM010000336.1 GCA_025928885.1 Ktedonobacteraceae bacterium
ACCGTGCCAGTGACAGAATCCATGCCATCCGGCAAGACCTATCAGAGCTGTATGCTCGATCAATTAAACGCACTTGTACAGGCGCTAGGATAGCCATAAATGATGGGTGATTTCGTAGCCGCGCGACTTTATCGCGCCTGGTTCACCATCCACAAATCGGGCCCGCAGCGCTATAACGTCGCGCGGCTACGAAGAGGGAGAGCCTGGGAAGCAGGAGGCGAAGATTTTGTGAGTACTGCATCAGTTATAGAGTTAGAACGAATACAGATCCGCCTGGGGGGGCAGACTATTCTGGAGAACGTCTCCCTGGAGATCAATGAGGGCGAGTTTATCGCCGTCCTCGGACCCAACGGAGCCGGGAAAAGCACGCTGCTCAAGCTGCTGCTGGGCCTGATACGTCCCTCAGTGGGAACCATTCGTGTGTTGGGGCGTCCAGCCAGGCGCGGCAACGATGCTATCGGCTATGCGCCGCAGCATCGCACGCTTGAGGCGGAACTGGCGTTGCGAGCGCGTGATATCGTTGGCTTCGGTCTGGACGGCAACCGTTGGGGGCCGGGCTGGCCGAGCCGCAAGCGCGACGCACTGATTGAGCGAGCGCTGGAAGAGGTAGATGCGCTACACTTCGCCAACGCTCCGGTCGGGCAGCTCTCCGGCGGCGAACAGCAGCGTTTGCTGATTGCGCAGGCTCTTTTGACCAATCCTCGCATCCTGCTGCTTGACGAGCCGCTGGCAAACCTCGATCTTACGCACGAGCGCGAGATTGTGAGCGTCGTTAACCGGATCTGCCGCGCCCGCAACGTCGCGGTTCTGCTGGTGACGCACGATGTCAATCCACTGTTGCCGGTGGTGGATCGTGTTATCTACATTGCACACGGCCACAGCAAGATCGGTACGCCCGACGAGGTGATCACCAGCGCCACGCTGACGGAGTTGTACGGCTCTCCGGTCGAAGTCGTTCACGCCCTGGATCGTTTGTTTGTTGTTGGCGCGGATATATAGGCTACAGGCAGGGAACTATGTTTGAGATGGGTTTTGAAATATTGCAGGCTCCGTTTATTCAGAATGCGCTGCTAGCGGGATCGTTGATCGCCGTCGCAGCTGCCATTGTTGGCTACTTTCTGATCGTGCGCGGCCTGACCTTTACCGGGCATGCGCTGCCCAACATCGGCTTTGCTGGTGCGGCTGGTGCGGTTTTGCTGGGCCTCGATCCTGTGTTTGGCCTGTTTGCCTTTACCATCGCTGCGGGCGTCGGCATAGCGCTACTGGGCAAGGAGGTGCGGGAGCGCGATATCTCCATTGGTATCCTCATGACCTTCGCCCTCGGTCTGGGATTGCTTTTCCTCTCGCTCTACTCTGGCTACGCACAGCGTGTTTATAGCATTCTGTTTGGCACCATCCTCGGTATCAGTCAGGAAGATGTGCTGCTCACCGCCCTGATGAGCCTGTTTGTGCTGATCGTCCTGTTTGTCCTCTTTCGTCCCCTGCTCTTTAGCTCGCTCGATCCAGACGTGGCGGAGGCGCGAGGCGTACCGGTGCGCCTTCTGGCCGTGCTTTTCCTCGTGCTGGTGGCTGTAACGATCTCAATGGCGATTCAGGTTGTCGGGGCGTTGCTGGTCTTTACCCTGCTTATTGGCCCTGCTGCCACCGCGATTCGCATCTCTCACCGCCCGCTGTGGGCAATCGCATGTTCCGTTGTGCTGGGACTCTGCTATACCTGGCTGGGTATCGTGCTGGCCGCACTTCAGGGCGATTGGCCGGTCAGCTTCTTTATCGCCACCATCTCATTTGCTATCTATCTGCCTGTGCGCCTCCTCTCGCCACTCTGGCTGGGCAACCGCAGCAGAAAATATACCGTACGTACAACGGAGACACTCGCGCAGCCCGCAGTCGTCACCGCCGCTGAGGCCGCAACGACCATGCAGGAAGCGACGCGCTCGTAGGGAGGAGAGATCATGTTCAGTCTGTTTCAATATGAATTTGTCCAGAACGCATTTCTTGGTGGAACCATTATCGCGATCGTGGCAGCTGTCGTCGGCTATTTTGCGGTGCTGCGTGCGCAGGCATTTGCTGCCGAGGCGTTGACCGATATTGGCTTTGCCGGTGCGACGGGGGCCGCTATTCTCGGTTTCGGCGCTTTGATAGGTATGTTGTTTCTTACGCTGCTCTCGGCTCTGGGAATGGGAGCGTTGGGGGAACGCGTGCGTGGTCGCGATATTGAGATTGGCATGGTGCTCTCGTTTGCGCTGGGCCTGGGTGTGTTGTTCCTTAGCATGTATACGCAGAATAGCGCGGCCCACGCGACGGCGGGGATCGGTATTCTGTTTGGCTCGATCCTGAGTATCAGTCGCCAGGATGTGTGGACCGCGCTCGGCTGTAGCTGTGTAATCCTGCTGGTGTTGACGGTCCTGTTTCGTCCGTTGCTCTTTGCCTCGGTCGATCCCGAGGTGGCGCAGGCGCGAGGGGTGCCGGTGCGCCTGCTCTCCGTGGCCTTTTTGATTATCCTGGGTGCAACGGCGGCGCAGGCCGTGCTGGTGATCGGCGTGCTGCTCGTTTCGGCCCTGCTTATCGCTCCTGCCGCCACGGCTGAGCGGCTCACGCATCGTCCCCTGACCGCGCTACTGCTCTCGATCGTGCTGAGCCTTGCATTTACCTGGATCGGCCTGCTGCTGGCGTTTATGGGAACCGGGCGACATCTGCCCGTGGGCTTCTACATTTCAGCGCTCGCCGCCCTCTCCTACTTTAGCGCTGTTCTCATCAGCCGTCGCGGACGTTCTGTGCGCCGGGAGAAGAAGGTGGGCTGCTGCAACGAGCGCGAAGAGCGCGTTCCTCTCGCACTCTAAATGGCTCAAACCGCGTCGGGCGTCTCGATGGGCGCAGGTTTCGGCGTGGAGGAACTGCGGGCTTGTGGCAGGCTGAGCGTGGCAGTTGTTCCCTCCTCTGGAACGCTGATGAGCATCAGCGTTCCACCATGTGCGGTCGCGATGCCGTGCGCGATGGAGAGGCCAAGCCCGGTCCCGCCAGCTTCACGCGAACGAGCTTTATCGACGCGGTAGAAGCGCTCTCCCAGGTGCGGTATATGCTTAGAGGCGATACCAACGCCCGTATCGTGTACCTCGACCAGTGCGTCGTTATCGCGTACAGCTGTGAGGATCGAGACCGAGCCGCCCTGGTGGTTGTATTTAATGGCGTTATCGATCAAGATCAACACGGTCTCCTCCAGCAGCGAGGAGTCGCCAATCACACACGGAGCATCCTGGCTCTCAATCTTGAGCGTGATCTCTTTTTGTTCGGCAAAGGCTTTGACGCGCTGCACAACGGCACGCGTGACCTGATCGAGATAGACGACCTCGTGTTCGCGATGCTGCTCGATATCGCCAGCATCCAGACGGGCCAGAGTCAACATACGGTTAGTCAGCATCGCCATGTGATTGACTTCGGAGACGATATCTTCCAGCAGTACCACATCTTCTTCATCCAGGCGTTTGCGCCCCCGCAGTAGCACATCAGCATCGGCATGGAGCAGCGTGAGGGGTGTGCGCAGTTCGTGTGATGCATCGGCGATAAAGCGCTGCTGTTGTGTAAACGCCTGACGCGTCGGTTCCAGTGCGCGATGGGCCAGGAACAGCCCACCGAGTCCCGCAGCGATCAGGGCCAGCGTTCCCATGATCAGCAAGAGTATCAGCAGGATATGTAGCGTATCCTCCTGCACCTCGACCGATGTTCCCACCTGCAACACGATCTGTTGTGAGCCACGAATGGTGATGATCTGGGCGCAGCGATAAATATGGCCAACGGACCCGCTGTCATCCACGATATCGTTCACGGGCTGTTTGGTTTGCCATGCCTTTATCGCCAGCGAATTCGAGAGGAACGCTGCTGAGGTTTGTCCGCCGCTAACGCTGCCTATAAGTGTACCGTTCTGATCGAAGCAGGCAACCATGAGGTTCGGATCTGGATCGACCGGCCTCTCATCATCGCCGCCGTGCCTGAAGATAGGTGAATTGAAGATTGACGACGCACAGGGAGCAACCGGGGCATATTGCCATTGTCTGGACCGCTCAAGGGCATGCCCCGTCAGATAATCTTGCGTCGAACGGAAAAGCACCTGCTCAACGCCCACGTAGAGCGCTGCCCCGAACAGCACAAGCACCACCGCCAGCACGCTGCAATACCAGAGCGTGAGACGCAGCCGCACGCCGCGAAACATAGCTGCCCCCGGTTCCCTTGAGCGCGTAGATCTTCTCAATGGCACGACTGCATGCGGAGAGTGTGTAAGATCTGTACTATTTTTACTCATAAGCTTGCTTCCTCTACCAGCGCATCATCCATCGATCTTGTAGCCTACACTGCGCACCGTCTTGATGAGCGAACGCGAGAAGCCCCGGTCGATCTTATCGCGCAAATAATGGATGTAGATATCCACCACGTTGGAGAGCGCCTCTGTATCATAGCTCCAGACGGCATCGATAATCTGTGTTCGTGTGAGCACCTGCCCTGGATGGCGCATCAGATATTCCAGCAGGGCAAATTCTTTCGCCGTCAATTCGATGAGATGTCCGGCCCGTTGCGCTTCATGGCGCACCAGATCGAGCTTTAGATCGCCAACACACAGCTGCGCCTCCATGTCTAGCGGGCGCTCGCGTCGCCGCAGCAGGGCATTGACGCGAGCTAGCAGCTCTTCCATTGCAAAGGGTTTGGTCAGGTGGTCGTCGGCTCCTGCGTTGAGGCCGCGCACCCGGTCTTCAACGGCTCCCCGGGCGGTCAGCATTAAGACGGGAGACATCACTCCCTGGTTGCGCATTTGATGACAGATCTCAATGCCATCGACTTCGGGCAGCATCACATCGAGAATCACCACATCATAGCTACCGCTCGTGGCGAGCAGCAGCCCCTTCTCGCCATCCATAGCCAGATCGACTGTATGGCGCTCTTCCAGCAGGACACGGCGCAACAAATAGGCCAGACGCCGCTCATCTTCGACAACCAGGATTCGCACAGCTTTCCTCTCCGCTTATTCCCATAAACGCTGCTATGACAATGTACCATCTGTACTTTACTATACCAGGATTGGAACTAGATTGGAAATTGATGATCTCTTGAAGAATATTTGAGAGTTTCCACACATCTTTCTAATGAAGCTCCAATACTATGGTGATATGGTAGTAACCATCAGCAGTATGATCTCTCGCGTTTCGTAGTCGCGCGACTACGAAATCCGGGAACGTTGCTGTAAATTGGTTCATCTTCATTGTGTGCAATGAAAAGAATGTGTGAGTACGTAAAATTGTTTATAGAGTGGAGGGCATAGTAAATGTTTCTTCAAGACGATAGAGAAAATGTGTACGAACAACCATCTATACCATATCAGCCTGCATATCAAGAGACGGGATATAGAGAATATCAACAGGAAAAAATAGCGGCACCAGTGTCCAGGCATCCTGCGCCGATGCCAAAGACGCGTGCTAGAGCGCTTGTCACAAGCTGGAAGCGCTGGATTGTTGTGGCTTCTCTGGCGAGCATGGGCGCGTTCGGCGGCCTGATTGCCACCCATTTACCGGCGTCGGCGGCAGGCGGACAGCAGCCGACCAGCACAACGACCACCTCCAATAACAATGCTCAGACGACGACTTCAGGCGAGCATCACCATCACCGTAAGCACGATGATGATGACACTTCCTCTGCGAACAGCTCAGCGTCATCAAGCGATTCATCGTCTGGCAGTTTTTTCCAGCAGCCGCAAGGAGGTGATACATTTGGTTCGTCCAGTTCAAGCCAGCCGATCACTCGCTCCCACTCCTCATAATGATCTCTTCTTGCCTGCTGGCATGCAGCGCCAGGAGTTTCACGCGATGGGTACTACCGTTGAATTGCTGTTGCCACTGAAGCAGGCAGAGCAGGGGAGTGAAGCGGTGCGCCAGTTGTTTGCCCACTGGGAACAGACGTTGAGCCGCTTTCAAGCCGATAGCGAACTTTCGCGGCTCAATCGTGCAGCTGGCAAGCCAACGCGGGTCAGCCGCTTGCTACTCGCTGTGCTACAAACGGCGCTGACCGCCGCGCAGGCGACCTGTGGGATGTTTGACCCGACGCTGCTCAATCAGCTTGTGCGCATTGGGTATGATCGTAGCTTTGATATCCTGCCGTTGCGCCTGCCGGATACGGTCTCTTCGGCGATTCCCGGTGGCGGCTGGCGAGCGATCAAGATTCAGCACGACGGCGAACAGTCCTATGTCACGCTGCCGGAAGGAGCGGCGCTGGATTTTGGTGGCATTGCGAAGGGCATGGCGGTTGACGCCTCGCTCAATCGGCTCAAGCAGCTTGGTATGCAGACGGCTCTGGTCAATGCGGGCGGCGATCTGGCGCTGCTTGGCCTGCCTGCTCAGATGGAACACTGGCCGGTTGGCATTCAGGGAAAAAGCGTTACCTGGAACATCCCGTTGCGTAGTGGTGCGTTGGTAACGTCGGGGACGGGTCGCCGCCGCTGGCAACAGGGTACACAGCACCGTCATCACCTGATCGATCCGCGCACAGGCGAATCAGCTCCAAGCGCTCTCTGGTCCGTCACGGTAGTTGCCGGGCTTTGCGAACAGGCCGAAGTTGCGGCGAAGGTGGCTTTTCTGCTGGGACCGGAAGGTGGCAAGACTTTCTTACAGCAACATGGACTCGCGGGCCTGTTGCTCTTTGAAAACGGCGAATGGACGGCAGCTGGTCCCTGGCCGGTGGATCGTATGCAAACAATAGAGGAAAACTAATGCAACTCTGGACATCAATTAGCTGGACGCTGGTGCGTGCGAGTGGCCTGACCGCTTACCTGCTGCTCTGCCTCTCGGTCATCACCGGGCTAGCGCTCTCTTCTCACTGGCAATCTGCGGCAAAGTGGCCTCGCCTGATCAATAACGAGCTACACAATTTTCTCACACTGCTCAGCCTGATCTTTACCACGATCCATGTGTTGACGGCCTGGTTCGATCCCTTCACCCATTTTGGCTGGCAGGAGATCTTTATCCCGTTTGCCTCCAGCTATCGCCCGGTCTGGATGGCGCTGGGTATTCTTGGCCTCTACCTGGGATTAGCAGTGGGCATCAGTACATTGTTACGTCCCTACATCGGCTATAGTTGGTGGCGCAAGTTCCATATCGTGACCTTCGGCGTCTACCTGCTCGCGCTGGTCCATAGCATTTTCACCGGCACCGATAGCCCGGCGTGGTGGGCTGTTGGTCTGTATGCCGGGAGCGCCGCCCTGGTGGGTATGCTGCTTATGATACGGTTGAACGAGAGGAAGACCCGACCAGAGCAGGCGCGGCAACCTGTTGCGACTATGCAGAAGCGTTAGAGACTAGCTAATGGGGCTGCTCAACGTCGGCCAGCCATTGCTTCCCCAGTTCACCTTTCTGATATAGATCTTCACGGCTCCGTTAGCGGAGGCATCGTACCAGTGATGGATCAGCAGCGTTCTGCTTCCATCCTGGTAGAGCGACTCCCCACCGGGGCCGCGCATATTGCCAGAACTTTGTAGCAGGATCGTATACCCTCCCTGATCCATACGCACCCCCGCTTCATCCACATAAGGGCCGGTAATGCTGCTTGAACGCCCCACCACGGTCTTATAGGTGCTGTCTGCCCCCTGACAACAGTTATCGATGGAGGCAAAAAGATAGTAGTAGCTGCCGTGATGGAAGATGTAGGCCGCCTCAAGAGCATCAGGTGCGGCTCGTTGTGCAAGCGCGTAGACGGTTGTGTCGGCTGACGAGGGCTTAAAGGTGCTGGCATCGAGGCGGCGCAATTTGATACCGCT
>JAICIM010000077.1 GCA_025928885.1 Ktedonobacteraceae bacterium
AGGCGACGAACCGGTCCTGCTGCTCGATGATGTCTTCAGCGAACTAGACCACTGGCGGCGCGAATACCTGTTGCAACAGGTCATGCATCACGAGCAGGTGCTTTTGACGACAACCGAACTGGAGAATTTTCCACGCGAAATCCTGCAAAAAGCGCATATTTCCCATATCGAGCATGGAGCCGTCCAACAGGAACAACCAACGCCTTAACCGACGCCTCACCTCTCTGATAACGGTTGCTCTTTGCGCTGCAACTCCTGCCACTCTCCCTGCACCTGCACGACCTCGCGCTCGTCTGGTACGCTTTCTCCATAACGCACGAGCGTATAGGCATCGGTAATCGCGCCCAGTTCGGGCATGCTCTGTGGCAACTGCTGCTGCAAGCGCTGCTGAAATTCATAGGGGGTCTCATCTCTGGCGCGTGGATAGCCGCGACCCGCCGCCCAACCGAGCAAGGCACGATAGATCTCTCGTACCGTGCGGGCTGCTGGCTCTCCCGCCATCTCCAATGCGACAGCTTGTGCCTCCTCAACCTGTTGCTTGCGCCCAAAGAAACGGAGCCAGATAGCTCGTAACAAACCCAGCAGTTGAGCGCGAAAGAGCCGCCACGACCAGACGCTTTCATGTACATCCTGGTCACGCCGTCGCAACACAACGCGCCGCCTGCGCAAGAGACGCCATATCAGAAAGCCCAGGCCAACGACCACCAGGATAGGCAGTACGACCTTGAATACGGTGGCTGCGATCAACATTGCTTCAGGAGGCGTCGTCAGCTTTGAGACGCCATGCACAATAGGCGAGGGGTGAGGCAGCACCGGTTGTTGCTGGCGTACCGGGAATAGAGAGATCAGCCAGAAGACCGGCATTAATAAAATCACGGTAAACTGTGCCAGAGCGCTCACCAACCAGTCATACACGATGCCTATAGGGGCAAGCGCGAGTTGGACCTGCGCAAGAAAAGCGGGACTGGCAAATGCGCCCAGCAACAGGGCAACGAGCAGCAAGATCACGCCAATCGTCCCCACTACCATCAAAACGGCTCCCTCCTGCACCGCAACGTTACCCAGTAGACCAACCGGATGGGCCTGCCGCACAAAGATCGCTTTCGCCAGCGCGTGCGCAATCAGGGCCAGCGCGACAAAGCAGGGAAGCAGAAAAAGCAGTGGCAGTTCGCCGTAGAACTGATCGCCCGCGCCAGCACGCACAAGAATAACCAGCGCAAACACGCCCACGCCGATGCGCAAACGGCTCAGAACAGTTCCCGGCTCAATGACGCGCCGGGCCAGATCCAGACCACGCCAGCAAAAATAGACGGAGAGCGCGATGATCCCCAACACATGATACGCCTGGGGAGCCAGCAGCAGCAGATCGCCCAGCATGGTCAGCAGCCAGCGCGGATCGATCAGCCAGGACGACGTTGCGTAGACGCTCGACCAGATGCTCACCAGGGCAACAATCACCAGCAACCAGATAAACAGTGAGGAGCCAGCGGTCGCCTTGCGCCGCCCATCGGATGGCAAAGCATCGCTCGTTGCCAGATCGCGCCGTTCCAGATAGCTCACCAGCCAGGCCGAACCCGCCATCAACACCAGCGGAGTCCAGAGCGGCAGGAGCGGCTCGCGGAGATGAAAAACGTTGGCCCCCGCCAGAGCGATGAGGATACCATCGATCCAGCAGGTCTCCATTGCCGCAAAGATCAGCGGCAACAGTAGCTCTCCCCAACTGGGCGCGGCGGACAACTCCACCGCCTCGCGCCTCCATATATTGCGCAAGCGCTCTCGTGCCATGTCTTTCGGCTCGCTCTCACTCTCAAAGGGTTCCGACGTATGCTCATCCATAGTTATCCCTGATACGTATTACTCATAGAGAATTCAGGCCAGCGTAAGCAGGCGTGCATTACATTATAAGGAATCAGTAATGCCGCTACAATATACGATACCACATGTTCATTGCTTACAGCAGCCCTGTTACAGGACAATTTGTGTATCAATGCCTCTGTAAAGACTCAGCTCTTCCAGCAACTATACCAGTTTACATCTTTTTCACCAATCACCTATTTCATTCTTTCTCACCCGCTAAAATTTGTGCAAATTGCACAAATTGAAATTGCTAAAATTTGGCAAAATAGACAAAATTCCCCTTGACAAAGTGCTGACGATCGGGTATGATTTGAACGTAGACAAAAGCAAGATATTAATAATTAACACTGATGCGAAGCACTCGCAGGGAGGAAAATACGATGAAGGCTGAAGAGCATAAAAAGATTGGTCGCTTGCATTCATGGATCGATGAAAACGGGACACTCAAACTGTACAGCCACGGCTTTGGCGACTCCAGCGGTTTTAGCTGCACCTTGAGCGCTGAAGAGGCTCGTGGACTGTATGATCTGCTGTCTCGACATCGTGAAGACATCAATCTCGCGCTCCATACACACGAGGTCCAGAACCTCAAATCACGTTACGTCAACAGCCATCAGGCGTAAGTAACTGATGAGGGCTTAAGTAGCCAGGCAATGCGTTAACCCTGCGAAATCGCTTGAACCGATTCGCCTCATGGGATGAGGTGTTCTCCAACACAACGCGCTGCCTGGCTACAACTGTCTTCCCAACACCAACGTCTTCCCCACCATAGCGCTGTCCCGCCCTGTTATAGTTGCAGCCCTCCCACCATCTCAAGCTCCGACGCTGTTCCCTCCACACGTTGCTTATGAGCTGCCACAAACTCTTGCCAGATGGCCTCGCCGCCGATATAGTAAATGGACAGCCCTCCCAGCTTGAACGGTGGCGGCGCATCGCCCACAAACAGGATCGCCACGCTATGCCCACTCTGGCGCAGATAGACCAGTTGATCGACCAGCTGTTCGCTCAGTGTACTGGTAATCAACACAATCGTCGTTCCGGCTGGCAAACGATGCCGCTCGCTCTGAAGCAGATCCTCGATATTGCTGCCGAAATACCCCTGTACGCGTGCCAGCGCCTCCATAATACGCTGGCGCTGCTCGACATTACTGGAAATTGGCAAGCGAATACGACGACGGCGCAACTGTTCGGCAACTGCCTCACGAATCTCCCCCGTGCCAAGTGATGCGGCTGTAATCTGCTCATCGGGCATAAACATGATCGTGTTGGCATACAATCCCACCGCGTAGCCATTCTCACTGGCCCACTCAGTCACCGAAGCGGCGGCTGTAATCGACAGTTCCTGCAACTCAGGATGAATGCCGTAGTACACATCAGGACGAAATTCCAGGTTAAGGAAGATCGCCAGCGTATAGGTCGTGGTGGTCTCGTAAACCTTGCTTTGCAGTTGCATCGTGCGAGCCGTCGCCTTCCAATGGACGCGGCGCAGATCATCGCCATACTGATAGTCGCGAATGCCGATCACGCGCGATGGATCTTCCAGCAGGCGGCGCGGGGTACGCCGGTCGCCGAAAGGATGGCGTGCCGGAAGACCAAAGCGCGTCAACGGCACGATCAAGGGATACACCAGCAAGAATTGATAATTGTCCAGCAACGCCTCCTGACTGATAAAGCCAAAGACATCGCCGCTCCGCAGCGTGGTCGGCCCAAACGTATGCACGCCGCGCGTCACACAGCGAACCGTATAGCGGCGCGTCACCCGCTCGTACCAACTGGGGCTAAACAGGCACTCTAGAATGGCGGCATTACTCTGTGTGGCAAAGCGTAGCTCCTGATCCTCAAGCGAGAGCAGGCGCGGCACCGTATCCTCAACTTCCAGCCAGGGCAGAGGCAGCGCTTTAGCGTTTTCGACTGTCAGCGAGAATGTGACCTCCTCGCCAAAGAGGGCGCGTTGCACGCTGAACTGGCGCTGATAGGTGAGGTTGTGCAAGCAATATCTGGCCCACAGATCGGTTGTCCCCAGCACCAGCAACACCAGCAGACCCAGGATCACTAACAACGGCTGATGCAATAGAATGCCCAGCAGCACAACCAGCACCCCGGCCAGATACCAGCGTCCATCGGTCACACTACCAATGCGGCGCAACCATTGTGGAGAACGGCGCTGCGTGGAAGATGCAAGCTGCGGCCTCATGACTCAACCGGAACCGCGACTATATGCAACACTTCCTCGATGATCTGTTCCATCAAACGACCATGTAAGCGTGACTGGTTAGTAGCAATCAGGCGATGTGCAAGGACTGCCGGGGCTATACGCTTCACATCGTCAGGGATAACATAGCTGCGCCCATGAATAGCGGCATAGCCCTGACTGGCACGATAGAGCGCCAGTGTGCCGCGCGGACTGACGCCCAGTTCCACCGCGTTATGGGTGCGCGTTGCTCGTACCAGTTCGACGATATAGCTCTCCACGCTCGGCTCAACACGGACGCGCCGCACGCTTTGCTGCAATTGTTGCAACTCCGCAGCATCCAGTACCGGCGTCAACTCCTGCAACGGCTGCTCCTCACGAAAGCGCTGGAGGATCAGGCGTTCTTCGGAGCGCGAGGGATAATCCAGTCGCAACCGCAGCAAAAAGCGGTCAAGCTGCGCTTCTGGCAGGGGAAATGTGCCTTCCAGTTCAACTGGATTTTGTGTGGCAATGACGATAAACGGACGCGGCAACAGCAGCGTTTCGCGCTCAACGCTGATCTGGCGCTCCTCCATCGCCTCCAGCAGCGCCGATTGGGTGCGCGGCGTGGCACGATTGATCTCGTCCGCCAGCACAACCTGGGTCAGCAGCGGACCGGGGCGAAACTCGAATTCGCCCTTTTTCTGATTGTAAAAGGTGATGCCGGTAATATCGGACGGCAACAGATCTGGGGTAAACTGAATGCGTTGAAAAGAGCAGCCGAGCGAGCGAGCAAGAGATTTGGCAAGCGTGGTTTTGCCGATGCCGGGTACATCTTCAAAGAGGACATGGCCTTCACAGAGCAGCGCAACCATCAAGAGATCGATGACCGCCTCTTTGCCGACGATCACCCGCTCCACATTCTGGCGTATACGGCGAGCGGCGTCCTGTATCTGGCGTATCTCATCGCTTTGTATCATGCCTTGTATCCTATTTTGGTGTCCATACCTCGCGTCATAGCACGTCCTTAGCGACGACGTGGTGAGGGGGAAAAAACGGATTATGAGAGCCACAGTTATGCTCTATATGCAATTATACGCCAGCAACAGGAAAATTCTCACCCCTCAATCAGTGTCAAGTGTTGTTCACCTGCACGGTTGCCGAACCCGATTGCCCGCCATCACTGACAGCGGAGACCTGAGCATACACATCAATGTCTTTATTGTTGTTCACGTCCACCTTCCAGGTCAGGGTGGCGTTGCCGTTGCTATCGGTGGTTTCCGAGCTGCTCTGAGCGGAATAGGGATCAACGTTATATTGGATCAGCAGCCTGACCGTCGTATGAGGCGGCCCATTAACGGTCACATCAACCGAATCGTTATCATCGACCTGACCGGGGATATCGGTGATTTGCAGGTTAGAGGTTGGCGTCCCCGATGTAGTTGCTATCGTGCCAGTTTTTGGTGGTAAGCTGCTGGTCGTGGTTCGGTTCTTGCTGTCATAACCGACGGAGAAAGTCGGGTGCAGATCAACCGCTCCATTCACATTTGGCTCATCGCCTGGCTGCATATTAAAGCGTTGTGGTGGTGGTGGCAGTACGCGTGCAAACATCGTATTGGCAGAGAGCGCGAAGAGCAGACTACCCACCAGCAGGACAGCAAGGGTGACCAGGAAAATTTTTGAAGCGAGATCTTTTTGCCAGAACCATTTCGCCTTTGTCAACAAATCGCCAGAAGGCGGCGCAACTTCCTGAAACGGGGGCGGCTCCACAGGAGTCCCTGGTATTGGGGCAGGCTCCTCTATAAGCGTGGTCAGAAGTCCTTTATAGAAGGCTGGTTTCTGTTTTTGCGAATCGTGGTGTTCTTCGGGCATGATGCTCCTTCTTTCTCACACAATACTGCCATTGCTCAGTATAGGACATCACACCGATGAAGTAAAATAATGGGGCAAAAGTGCTAGAAAAAAAGGCGCAATAACGGCATGCAAGGATTGTGCGGCCTTACATTGCTTCTACAAAAAGAAGTACATGCCAATGCGCCTATAGGCATAACGATTCAAGTTCTTGCATAATCACAATCCCAGACAAATTTCCTAATATTGGTGAATGCAGTATACATACAGCGGGTCCCTGGGGAGACCAGATCGCGGGATCGCTCGGCCCGAAGAGAGCTAGCGTCGGCACACCCAGCAAAGCCGCCAGATGCGTAATTCCCGCATCGTTGCCAAGATAGCCACGACACCCGGAAAGGTGTTGCGCGACTTCGAGTAATGGTGCATTTCTTAGATTGTACAGCAGAGCAGGATTTGGCGGCGTGGGCAACAATTTCTGTAATTCGGCAAGGCGGCTCTCATCGGCTGGTCCGCCAAGCAGCAACACAGGGATCTCGCGCCGCCATAATGCTGTGATGACCGCCGCAAAATTGCCTACAGGCCAGCACTTACTGGCCCCACCACTGCCGGGATGAATAGCTATCAACTGACGTTCTGAGGCTGGTGAAGGAGGAAAGAAGGCGGGCAGGCCTGCGCTCATCTGTGCCTGACTGAGCGTGATCCCTATTGTTTGCGCCAGATAGGTCATGATATGCACGCGCTGCCCCGGAGCCGGACGACCAGGAGCCGTGATGACCTCGCGCACACCAGTTTTCCGTAGATTATTGGCAACAATCCCATCGCTATCACGCAACCAGCAAATCGCCAGATCAACAGCTTGCAACTGTGCCTGCAATGATGGGGTTGTAATGCCCCGCCTGGAAAAAAGCTCGCTCCATTGCGACGACTCGTAGTTTGAGACATGATCGACGATGCCCGTTGCAGCAGCCAGTGGAAGAACAGCAGCATTGCCCACAAGCGTGATTGATGGCTGCTCATAGCCCGCTTTCAACGCCTGAATAACCGGCAACGTGAGCAGCGTATCGCCAATTGCGCCGGGACGAACGATCAAGATGCGCATTAGTGATTAGAAAATCCCCTCATAAATTGCCGCCAGCGAAAATTCCAGGTCAAGCTGCTCAAGCCTGATTGTTTGTCCCTCCCCAAAAAGCTCCTGCCTCCATCCACGCTCGTTGCGATAGACCTCAACGAGCGGTTCATCCTGAGGCACCAGCATATACACTTCAAGCGTTGCACAGCGGCGATAACGAGCGAATTTCTCCGTTCGATCATAGCGTGCCGTTCTGGGCGAAAGTACTTCGACGACAACCAGTGGGGATTGGATTCTGAACGGGTTTAAGCGTTTATCTTTATCCCAGTCTGCCAGATCGCAGGTCAGCACCACATCCGGCACAACGGGCGGCTTATCTGGAATAGCAACATACTGATCTCGATAAATACGACACGGGCCACACTTGCCGAGTTGTTCGCGAAAAAGGTCTCCAACATTTTCTATAATCGCACTATGCTGGGGTGTAGAGCCGGTCATATCATAGACAACGCCGTCTATCAATTCATAACGATAGGGCGATTCAACGCCAATCATGCGTTCAAAAGCCTCTTCCGTCATCGGGATACCATGTAGAGCAATCTTATCGTCATCGTGTCGCTGAACCATAGGAGTACCATACAGAGCTAGAGAATCATCCTGATATTTTCGTTATAGCATACATCTTCCTCTCCAAACACAAACCAAATCATCAGCATCTCATCTATTTTGATTCTCGATCAAATGCCTCTATTATAGATTCTACACTATTTTATTTTTGAGGGCAAGCATTGCATATTACTTCCTCGCCAGCGACAGCACCTCAACGACCACAGCGGCGGCGAGAATTACGACGGCGGTAAAGATGTTCCAGCTATGGAGCATACTCAAGATGAGGTTGAAGATCACCACCAGCGCGAGGAGCGCCCCCTGACGCAGTGAGTGACGAATGGTGATTTTATAGACGCGCAATGCTAGAAAACGAGCGCCAATCACGTAGGCAAGCGGAGCAAAGGTGCTGGCACATGCCACACCGAGGATGAGAAAAAAGGCAGCAAACGCCAGCGGCGAATGGGGAGGGATAAAGTGACCGAACAGGCGCAACCCTCCCCATGCCAGCACAGCGACGACCAATAAGAGAAACACTATAGCGCGATTAGACATCTCACCTCAATTACTCTTCCCTAGCGCAACAGATTAAAGCCACGATTCCCGTTCAGGGGCGCTTCGTTGCGGCGACGGCTCTCCTGAGTATCAGAACTGAAGTGCTTCTGCCACAGATCGGGAGCATCCTTACTTTCGCCACCATGCGGCGTATGGCGCGTGCGCACACGACAGATAACCGGCGTATTGACGGCAGCACCCGCAACAATCACCTGGCCTTTAGAAAGCGCGGGCAGGTTGTTCAACAGATCGCGCCCGACGCCCTCAATAGCAGCTGCCACGCTCTTCTGGTCGATCTCATTGACGATACGCATGATACATTGCGTCTGACACTGACTGAGGACATCAGCGTTCAATTTGCCGGGTCGCTGACTGATCAGGCCAACACCAATCCCAAATTTGCGGCCCTCCGCAAGCACCTGTTTGAGGATCGAGGTCGAGACAACATCGGTTCCACCCGGCGCAAAGTGATGGGCCTCTTCCAGCAGCACAAAGACCGGATAGGGCAGGTAGGACTCGCCCGAATGAACTTTACCGCGCTCCGTATCCATACGCGCCTGATTGAGACGGCGCAGCAGCGTTGCCACGATCACCTGCTGGTCGCGCTCGTCAATCTCGTTGAGTTGCAGCACGGTACACTGTCCCGGCTTGAAGATCTCAGGCAGATCCAGGTGTTGCGTATCATCGAAGGTGAAGCTATGCTCGAAGCGCTGCTCGATACGCCACGTCAGCGCGTGGACGGTGCTGGAATCGTCGGCTCCCTCGCTATCCTCATCGGTTTTCTGGCGCGAGACCGCCTTGATCGCCTGCTTCAGATCGTTCACACCCCAGGGCGTACCACGCTTCGTCTCCTGCACCTTGCGCATGGCCCGACTGAGCAGATACTGCTGCTTCTCCGTCATTTCTGGCAACAGCGCACGCATATCGCCCATATTCAATGTTGAGAGGCGTACTTTGACCTGCTCGGGCTTGTAGACGCGCACATGAGCCTGATAGCCGCTACCACGACCATCGCCCTCCTCAGCAAACTCCGGCGTGTTGGCGATCTGATCGAGCGTGCCATACTCGCCGTGCGGATCAACGATCAGGATACAGGCTTTATTCTGTGGCTTCATCAACTCTTCAATAATCACGCTGGCAAGGTAGCTCTTCCCGGCTCCAGTGCTGGCAATAATGCCCAGATGCGTGCTGACCACATCTTTTACCGATAACACAATCGGCACGTCGCCAGGAGCACGCGTGAGCAGCGAACCGATGGTCGCTGAGCCGGGCTGATTGTCCTGCTTGCTGCTGAGTACCAGAGAGAGCATCTCATTGTCGGCGAGAAAGATCTGCTTGCCGGACTGAGGTGGTATCCAGGGATTGATAAAAGAGCTGGTGGGAGGATCATAATAGCCCATAATGGCGACATGCAGCTCAAACAGTTCGTTGGTGTGAGCATTGTAGCCGACCATCATAGCCACTTGCGCCGGTGAGATTTCGGGTTCGCCCAGAAAGGTATCGGGATAAAGCTGCAAGGGAACGCGCTTCATAACGCGTCCCAGCACCCTGCGCATGGGAGCTATGGAGCCGTTGAGTCCAGGTCGATCGAGATCGGGGAGTTCGTAATAGACATACTCGCCGTTTTTCAATACCTGCTCGTCGTCGCGAGAAACGAATGTGTACTCATGCGTGGTCTTGCCCGGCCCTTTGGTAATGCCCACAGGTTTACGTGGAGGACGGGCGCTAGCTTGATCGATAGGCGGTGTAGTCGTTGCATCGGACATGCCGGGACCCTCCAATGTTACCCTGTGGTTTCCACCTTGAGACGCCAGGCGAAGTTATGTTTGACGATAGACAGTACGGAAAGATTTTGTGGAAATAAACGCTCCAGTTGCTCAATAATGCGTAACGTCACCATTGGCAAGAGGCTGTTGCGCTGAGCAATAATATGCGGCAGATAGCCCATATGCAGATAGGGCGCGGAACTATTGCTACTCACAGACTCACCGGTATCGCTGAAGAAGTGGAAGGAGCGCACCTCATCATCGCTGATTGTTTCGATCTCGCTGCCCAGTTCGAGCGAGAGCAGGGGAACGCCATGCGTGGCCGCAAGCACCTGCGTCACTCCCTCCTGAGAACGTTGCACCTCCATCGTACCAAGTACCATCACATAAATCAGCACGGCCTTCTCTGCGATATAATCAGGGGAGAAGAGTTCCACCTGTGTCTCGTTCGAGAGGCGGGGACCAAGCGCACCAAACGCAGGATTGAGCAGGATCGTGTCATAAATGACGCCAACCACATAGGTGACTGGCTCCTGACTGATCCCCAGCGCGAAATCCAACGTATGATCAGTGTCATCAGGCTGATTAGCACGAACGGCGATACGGACGAAGCGGCCAAAGGCATAATCAGCTGGACCAGGCTCCACTTCAACTTCGCGTGGGCCATAGATCTGACAGACATAGTTGATATGTGAGTCCGATTTCACAATCTTTCCGATAAACATGAGAGGATACCTTTCCATACTTGGAAACAAGTTCCCTTTGTTCTATCAAGTGTGCTCTCCCGATTGCAATGGCACCACTGCAACGGGGAACCATCGCCATCGTAGATGCGCTTCCCCATCCCGATTAGAACAAATGGTTTGGCGGCATTATAACACAATCAACGACTTTTGCGTCGCTAAATTTCATCAAGGCACCTGTTTATTACAATAGATCGATTGCCCATATATATTGAAGGGCTTATAATATGTCAATCAGCGAAAAGGAACCCTCTCATGAGGAAACCTGGCATAGCCTTTGTATCAAAGGCTACAAGACAAAAGGAGACCAGCTTATGGCAATATTAGATGAATCTGAAGCCTCAGACAATGAGATCCCGCGTCGTCCTCCTGAGATTGACAAATACGTCGATAGATTCCTGTCAATCGTGTGCGATACCAGTCGCCGTTACATTTTAGAATTACTATCGCTACCGGGGAAGGATGGTAGTACAGAATTGCCAGAAAAGCGTTCTGGCGATATCGCCCGAGCCATTGGCTTATCACCTGCCACCACCTCCGAACATTTGCGGCAACTTGCCGACATCGGGCTGGTCAATTCGCGGAGGGATGGCAATGTCGTCTATTATCGTCTGTGCAATCGTCAATTGGTGAGGGCCTTTCACGATCTGCTACTCGCACTTGATGAAGATTACGCCGCGCACCTGCATATTAAGAAACAGGACGAATAAACATGAGATAACGCTGCGAACATGATCGATTGGCGCGGCATGCTACTCTAGAGACAGTGTAGCGTTAGTACTGCAAAAGTGAATCGATTGCTTGAAGAAACTCGTCGAGGTCGAGAGGCTTATGCATGCCCAGAATATCACGTCTTTCTAGCTCTTTTTGCGGCAATCGCGCACTGATCATCATAGCAGGCACCATTTCCAATTCCGGCATTGCATGCAGTCGGTCATAGAGTTCGATGCCGTTCATACGCGGCAATTGATAATCGAGAATAAACAGGCTGGGCTTAATTTCGGCTGCCGTATGTAGCGCAGCCTGACCGTCTGGAACCAGGACGGCAAGGTACGAGGTCTCCTGGATAATTGCCTGGACGAGTACTTCGCCAATATACTCGTCATCTTCTACTATAAGCATAGTTCTGACGGCTGCTTTTTCCTGTATTGATGCTGGATATATTGTATTTTCCGTTGCTTGTTCTCCACGTTGGATCATATACCACTCCAATTATGAGCGTATATCAGAGGCATCCTTTGTCTCTGCAATTTCGCCGTTTACCGAAAAATTTACTCTGACTATATCACGTTTTTACCTGGAAGGGTAGTTATATTTACGTTAAATTTCTGGTACTTCTAGCTTATTTGCTGACGAGTCTCTACCGACTAGTAGCAGGAGCCGGGTTGCGCTATAATCAGGCTAATGTGCTTGTGATGATTTGTACTATATACGAATAACTGAAAGATAAAGGTATTATTGTTACTCATGAGTGATAAAGATACTACACCTCCATCATTGCCGGATCTCGATGATATGTTGCACTCACTCCTCCTGGTTGAAGAGGGAGAGCATGAATTTAGTAGTGATGATGACGACATACAGGAGCTGAGACAGCTCTTTTTCCCGGTCACGCGCCACACGATCTATTTCAACCACGCCTCAACGGGTCCATTGCCAGGACCAGTTGCACGTACCCTCCATGAATATACGGACGATGCCAGCAGTTTTGGGAACATTCATGCCACACGCTGGCATGAATATTATCACGGCGCACATCGCCGCCTCGCCAGCTTGCTGCATGCCCGCCCCGATCAGATCGCCTTCACCGCCAGCACCAGCGATTCATTGATGTTGATCGCTCAATGCCTGGACTGGCAAGCGGGCGATACGATCGTTGTTGCCGAAGGTGAGTTTCCCTGCAACGTCTATTCCTGGCTCAACCTGCAAGAACTGGGCGTCCAGGTCGAAATCGTTCCCGCCCGTGAGCGGCGCATCGCCGTTGACGACGTGCTGGCGCATATCACCGAACGCACGCGGCTGGTCAGCCTGAGCCTGGTTGGTTTCTCGACCGGATTCCGCACAGATATTCGCACCATCGCCGCCCACTGTCGCGAACGAGGGATACTCTGTGGCATCGACGCGATGCAGGCGGTAGGGGCTATCGACGTGGATGTGCAGCAGCTTGGCGTGGATTTCCTGGCCTCCGCCATCCATAAATGGCTGCTTGCTCCCCACACCAGCGGCTTTCTCTATGTGACTGATGAACTACTGGCCCGGCTGAAACCACGTCGGCGCGGCTGGTTTAGCGTGGAACAGCCGATGGATTTCTTCAACTATCAGCAGCAGCTCAAAGCCGGGGCCGCACGCCTGGAGTACAGTTCCGCAAACGAATTGCCAATCGTCGGGCTGGATGCGGCTCTAGGGATCTTTGAGTGCATCGATGGCGGCATGCAGGCGGTAGAGCAGCGCATTCTGGGCCTGACCGGCTATGCGATCGCGGGACTGGAACGACTGGGCTATCCCGTCATCTCACCACAGGGCAAGGGAGAGCGGTCGGGGATCGTCTGCTTCCAGCCCCATCCTGAGCGGCAAGATCTCAACGCACAGGTGATCGCGGAGACGCTTCTTGCTCATAATATCTTTGTTGCGGCACGTGGAGGAGCCGTGCGCATCTCGCCACACTTCTACAACGTTCCTGCCGAAATCGATACTCTGCTCAACCTGCTGGAAGAATTGAAGCAACCGCCCGTCGAGCCTGAAGCATAATCAAGCAGGCTCGCTTTACCGGCGTGAGGACGACATGCCATAAAAACTATGAGATAAAAAACTATGAGATAAAAAACTATGAAATACACATTTTCGTTGATGAACAGGGCGGAGGCCAGCGCCATCACGGCATGGCGCTATGAAGGGCCATATGCCATTTATAACACGCCTCCCGACGATCCCGGCAGCCTCGCCGAGATGCTCGATCGAGGTAGCCCATACTATACCGTGCGCAACGCGGAGGGCCAGATCATCGGCTTCTTTAACTTTGGCACCTCGGCTCTGGTCTGGGCCTCCAGCACGCCCGGCATCTATATCGATGGGCGAACTGTCCCGGTCGGGCTTGGCATGAGGCCCGATCAGACAGGCAAAGGGCAGGGCTTCTCTTTCGTCAACGCCGGTCTGGCATTTGCCAGGAAGCGCTTCCGACCGAACAGCTTTCGCCTGTACGTCTTCACCTGGAATGAGCGGGCCATCCACGTCTATGAGCGAACTGGCTTTCAGCGCGGGCGCGTCCTGGTACGCAGCAATGAACGGGGAGCTTTTGAATTTCTAGAGATGCAGCGTGGCGGAGAAGCCCCTCTGCCCACAAGATAGGGGCGAAAGGGCCTGAACTTTTGTCCAGTGGCCGTTTCAGGCGATTGGGGGTATACTAACAGTGGTATGGAAATGCAGGGCCGGTAAAGCAGAGCCTCTAGAGATGGAGTTTACGCTTCTGCTTGACAACAGCCTTGCGAATCGCATACAACTAAACACGTTGGCAGTATGCATATGCATACCTACAGATCATGCCAACAAACCCCCTATGCCCTATTTTTCGTTCGGCATAGAGAGCAAGTTTCCCCAACGTAGATTGAGGTGTATTACCTCATCCAATGTTTGTATAGAAGGAGATGTGTTATGGCATTTGAGCTACCACCACTTCCGTACGACTATAACGCGCTTGAGCCGTACATTGATACCCAAACGATGCAGTTGCATCACGACAAGCACCATGCAGCTTACGTCAACAATCTGAACGCAGCGGTGAAAGGCACTCCATTCGCCGACCTTGCGATCGAAGATCTTGTACGCCGTCTGAACGAGGTTCCTGAGAACATCCGCACAGCCGTTCGCAACAACGGCGGTGGCCATCTCAACCACACGGATTTCTGGCAGACCATGACCCCGGGCGGCAGCAAAGCGCCAACTGGTGCTCTGGCAAGCGCAATCGATAGCAAGTTCGGTTCGCTCGACGCCCTCAAAACGGCCTTCAATGATGCCGGTGCGAAGCGCTTCGGCTCTGGCTGGGCCTGGCTTGTGCTTGACAAGAGCGGCAATCTCGCCGTTGTCTCTACCGCCAACCAGGATAACCCCGTCACCGATGGCCTCACTCCTATTCTCGGCAACGACGTATGGGAGCATGCCTACTATCTCAAGTATCAGAACCGCCGCCCTGAGTACCTCAGCGCGTGGTGGAACGTCGTGAACTGGGATGTAGTCGGCAAACGCTACGATCAGGCCCGCTCACGCTAGGTTCGCGTTTCAATGATTAATAGGGCGCGGCTGCCAAATCGATTATCCAACGGTTTGGCAGCCGCGCCTCGATTTGTACGGGTCTGATTTGGAAATATCAATTTATGGCCGATAATTCACAACAAACATTCTCTCTCTCTTTCCTGCACAATCTTGCTCAGGACCAACAGCATCGATTAAGCACAACCGAACAAACAGCACTTGAGGCTGTCGCGCGGGCTTTTCGAGAGGCCGATGCGCTGATTGTGCGATTGGGGGGAAAAGCTGGACGGTTGGGCGAAAGCGTCGTCGGAACGGGACTGCTAGAAGGCATCCTGCAGGCCCTTATCTATGCTGGCAAGGTCGGCAGGCCGCTTTCGATCGTTGTGGATGAGACGGTGCGCCCGCTTTTTAACGAGCGGCTCTATCAAGAAGCGTTCTGGCCGCAGATCACGCTTGCCGCTCAAGGCTCAGAAGAATCCGCACAACCGCAAGTGGGGCAACATCTGCTGATATTCGATCTGCACGGCGCTCACGACGACATGCCATCCTTGCATAGAGAAGAGTTGGCGCACGCTGGGGGCAGCATCACGACGCTGGCGCATCTCTTTCGCGTCGGCGTAAGGAGCTATGCGCAACGTGGTCCACAACGCCGCTATGCCGCTTTCGTCGAGACGTTGCTTGGCCTGCCTGCCAATGCTATCAACGGCAATCTGGCCCAACCACGTATCCGTCTTGGCGCAGAGGATGAGGCCCGTTATCCAGTGCTGGCAGAACAGTATC
>JAICIM010000465.1 GCA_025928885.1 Ktedonobacteraceae bacterium
CCCACGCGCCGCCGTTACAATACCGCCAGCCCATGTGGACCGCCCCCCAGCGCCAAGGCCTCCTCCTTACCCTCGCCGCCCTCATCGTCACCGGCGTCATCACCTACCTCCGCAACCCCGCCAACGGCCCCCCCCCCCCAACCCCCGCCCCCCCCCCCACCCCCCCCCCCGCGACTACGAAAGAAACATCTCTCACAATATGAGAGGACTACATGGGGGCCTGGATGGTAACATCCTCATTATATTTCGAGAGCTTAAAAGTGCGCACGGTCTGTGTGGTATCACCCTGAACGGCAACGCCACTCATCTTAATCAGATAGGGCAACTTATCGGTTTTGCCGATACAGGTTGTTGTATCGACGGTTGAGCCAGCCGGGGCCGTACCGCTGCCGGTAATACCAGCGATGTATTTGGCATCGAGCTTGCCGCTGGTGCTCCAGCAGGACGTGCCATCCACATTGCTATCGGTTGGCGTGCTGGGATTTTGAATATTGCCCAGGATGGCGGCAATGCCCGTTTGTGGATTCGACAGGGCGCGGGGATCGAAGACGCCCGGGGCCTCGGTCCATTTGCCGGTAATCGGATCGGTGATGTACTGTTTATCGCCAATCGCGATCAGCTTAACCTGGGCCGTGTTGCCAAACATCAGCACATTGCCCTGAGCTTGCAGCTTATCCGGCACCAGCGTATCGCCGTCTGCATCCTTAATCACCACATTTCCGGTTGTGCCGGGATTGTCCGCGACAAGATTGAAATGATATGATTTCACCTTCTGAATTGCCGCCTGTGCATCGCTAAGTAGTTGTTTGGCGTCGGGCGCGTTGGAGTCGCCTCCGCCACACGCGACCAGCATAAAGATGAGTGCAAGCAGGCCACAGATGGGTAGGGAGCGTCTGTATCGTAGAAGCATGAGCCATTCCTCCATTGTGGTAATTGGTGGCGCACCGCCCAATCAGACCGGCCACCTTGAGAGTATTATACAGCGCAGTTCTTTGTTATAAACGTGGAAATCAAGGGGATTTTGCCAGTGTAACGAATCCTCAACCTTGCCCAGTTATTACGCTTTTCACAATGATTCGCTCTTTCAGAATTTTTACTGTTTGCCATAGAGGTGAAAAGATATTCTGACGCATATATACTAAATATTCTCAAAAATATGTACAAGCATCATAAATAAAAATACTTAATTCTGAGAATATACAACATTTATCTTTTATGCTATAATCTGCCGCAAATATTATGTCGAAGGTGAGGTTTTTGGTATGGAGATTGCAAAGCCATATGACAATGGTTCCAAGCGCCTGCTATCGGCCAGCGCTCAGGATCTGCTAGATTGGTTATCGCCGGGCGCAATTTTCACCGGCCAATTTTCTGAAACGTTTCACAGCGTAGAGCTAGAAGCTGACTCAATGATCGAGACACTGCGCGATGGTGAGCGTGAGCTGGTGCAGGTCGAATTTCAGAGCAGCTATGATCCTAACATGCCACAGCGCATTATTGAATATTCCCTGATGGGCTTTCGTCGTTATGAGTGTCCGGTCCGTTCATATGTACTCTATCTGCGCAAAAGTGGCAGGCCGCCCAGGTCGCCCTTGATCAGAAAGTACAATGATGGGCAAAGGTTTCTCTGGTTTCGCTACACGGTAATCCAGATATGGAATATGGAGTATCGCGAGTGGCTGGATCAGGATCGTAAAGGGCTGTTTCCGCTAGTACCTTTGATGAAAGGGGGAGCGCGGCGCGAGGTCGTCGAAGAGGTTATCGAGCGATTACGCTATTCAGATGGTACAATAGAGAATAGTCGAGAGTTGCTTGAGTTGACAGGTTTGTTCTCCGGTTTGGCTTTCACCAAACCAAACGATAAGGAGTGGTCAAAGGGGAGGTTCGCAATGTTAAAGGATGTCTTCAAAAACAATTTCATGTATGACTTCTTTTTCGAGCAAGCTGTAGAGCAGGCAAAAGAACAAGTGCGCGATGCAGTACGTGAGGAGGTCAAGGGCGAGGTTCGTGAGGAAGTCAAAGGCGAGGTTCGTGAGGAGGTCAAGGGCGAAGTGACAAATGCGATGCATAAGCAACTGCTCCAAACGTATTGTGAGAACCTTATGAGCGTGTTTCGGGAGCGTTACCCGGATTTGCTTACACTTGCTCAACAAAAGCTAGCCCGCGTTGAGCAGCCGGAAATCTTAGAGCAATTGCTGTTCAAACTGGCGCTGGCGCGAAACGAGGGCGAAGTTCAGCAATACTTATTGAAGATGTAGCCAACAAAAAAGATGAGAGCGTGAGCAATCACTATTCATGAACCGCACTGACCGTCTCTTAGCAATCGTGCTCGAACTGCAGGGCAAAGGGCGACAACGCGCCGAAGATCTGGCCCGCACTTTCGAGACCAGCAAGCGCACAATTTATCGGGACATACAGGCTCTTGGCGAATCTGGTGTCCCGCTGATCTCAACGCCCGGACACGGCTATTCGCTGATGCCCGGCTATTTCCTGCCGCCTCTGAGCTTTAGCACCGAAGAGGCTACGATGCTCCTGCTGGGCAGCGATTTCATGGCTCAGAACTTCGATGCTCAGTATCGAGCCGCCGCGCAATCGGCCAGCCGCAAGATTACCGGCGTCCTGCCTCCCAAACTGCGCAACGAGGTGGAGTATCTTCAAAACAGTATTCGGTTTGTCGCGCTGGGAGTCAATAGCAACTCCGCCGAACACGAGAAGCTCCAACTTTTGCGCCGCGCCATCCTCGATCATCACATGATCCATTTTACCTATCACACACGCTACACCAGCGGCGGCAACGACACGACCAACGAGCGCGACGCCAACCCCTATGGCCTCTCTTATTTTCTTCAGTCCTGGCATCTGGTGGCCTATTGCCATCTGCGCCAGGATAATCGTGTCTTTCGTCTTGATCGCATCGAGAACCTGACCATTCTTGACAAAACCTTTCAACGCCCCGAAAACTTTCAGCTGCGCCCTCCCAGCCGCGAGAAGGATCGTTCTATTGTGATCCGCGCCCTCTTTGATCATGAGGTCGCCCGCTGGGTGCGTGAGGCCCGCTCTTTCCCCATTAGCTCAAAGGAAGAGACGCCCGAAGGCTTGCTGGTGACGCTGATGGTGCGCCAGGAGAAACTCGCCCTGCAATGGCTGCTCAGTTGGGGACAGCATGTGCGCGTGCTGGAACCGGAATCAGTACGGCAACAGCTGTTTGAAGAGGCGCAGGGAACGTTGCGCAACCACCAGCCCGCTGTGACAGAACAGAAAGTCAAAACGGCACTGACATAATGCTGCTCAGTTTGTTTGCAGCCCCTTTCGTTTCATCTTAACTCGTTTCGTATTTCCATTTATATGTATGGATATAGACAAAAAGGCTATACCACTGCACACAAAGTTGACAGCCGGTATGCAATCATTTATCATGGAAGAAGAGTTAGCAAACGCCCTTGATGCCTTTTCGTATCATCTCCGTTGACCGGCCAAAACCTGTCAACCCCTTGCTCTTATCTATCACCAAAGGGCGTTGCGCTCGCTCTTTTTAGCCAGTTCGGTGTTTGAAATCAGCATTGCCACCACACAGCCATCATCGCTTCACTACTTGGATGAATACCAGGGAAGGCTACTCCATGCAAGCGGATGTCACTCTCGGTGTCATTATCGCAGCGCTCGCTCCACCCTTTGGGGCCGCTATCATTATTCTCTTCTGTCTACTATCATATGTATCTTTGCATATCAGACAGTATTACTGTCTTATCGATACTTATAATCGTATGTTGCATAAAAACAAGAAAAGCATTTTCACAAATGCGCTTTCAGCAGTGCTTCCAACAGCACTTGCAATGTATGCCTGTACTCCACCAGAGAGGCATACTCCAGCCCACAACCTCCACTATGCTGCATACCCATCCCGTCGTTTTTTTCACCATCACTATATCGGCTTATATCAATATAGCGGTGGCGATGAGATGGGCGCGAAGTATCGATCTGTACAGCCTGCTTCAGAACTGGCGCTATACGTGCTGCACTTCTTGCAAGAGAAAGATGCTGATTGTAATCAGTTCTTTGATGTTTTTCAATGCCTTGCCTCTATTCATTAGCGGGGGACACGACTATAAAAAGGAGACTATAAGATGATGGAAACTGAGAGTGCGCTTGAGCATAATAGGCGTGGGGCTGCGCATGCGATGGCTGGTGAATACCAGCTGGCCCTGGCTGAATTTACGCAGGCGATTGCCCTGGAACCCGATGAACCCTCTGTTTACCATAATCGCGCCCTGGTCCATCGCAGCCTGAACGATTATCAACTGGCGATTGCTGATCTGGACACGGCTATCGAGCTGCGACCTGGCTATGCTGCGGCATATTATCAGCGCGGCCTGACCCATTATTTGCTCAAAAAATACCGCAAAGCAGTTTATGATTTTAGCATGGCGCTCTCGCTGAAGCCGGACGACATAGTTGGCCCCACCGTCGGGCGCGGGCTGGCCTATATGGTGCTGGATGAATATGAGCAAGCTATTTTAAACCTGGATCGAGCCATCACGATCAATCCTGCCCAGGCTGGTATGATGGGAGCGTACAATAGTCGCGGACAGGCGCACGTAGCGCTCAAGCGCTTTGATCGTGCCATTCTCGATTTTGAGGAGGCGCTTGAATTGACGCCCGACGATGTAGTGCTGCTCAATAGACTTGGCGCGGCCTATACCGATAACGGGCAGCCCCAGCACGCCATTCAGCACTACACAAAGGCGCTCTCGCTCCAACCTGGAACGGCGTTCACCTATAATAATCGTGGCGAGGCATATCGTCTGCTCAAGCGCTATCATGAAGCAATTGCCGATTTTGAGAGTGCGCTGGCCCTCGACTCCACACTGGCCCTCGTCTACTACAATCGCGGCCTTGCCTATACCGGTCTGAACGACTATGAGCAGGCGCTGGCCGATTATCAAAAAGCGCTGGAGTTTGAGCCGACGCTCTACAGCATTCACAAAGATCGGGCGCGGGTCTATCAGGCGCTCAAGCAGAGCTGGGACGCCATCGCCGACTATTGTTGCTTTCTAGAGGAGGTTCCCAACGATATCACCTCTCTCTTCCAGCGCGGCACCCTGTATTTAGGGATGAACCAGGCTCGTACGGCCATCGAGGACTTCAATCGCGTGATCGAACTTGAACCGGACTATGCCCCTGCATATAACAGTCGTGGTGAAGCATATCTGCGCCTGCCCGATATTCAGCGGGCCAGAGAGGACTATCAGCGCAGTTGGGAGCTGGACAGGAGCCGCGTCCAGCACGGTTGGATGACCCAGTGGATCGATATGTGTCTCAGCATGCCCGACGCCAGCATGGCGGATCGCCTGGAACAGATCGCCGAGGCCGACTCGCACGATTACGCGGCCTATCTCTGTCGTGGCGTCGCGCTCTGGCTGCGTGGCAACGTCGAGGAGGCATTGACTGAGATCAAACTGGCTATCGCGCTGGAACCGGCCCAATGGGGAGCTTATTTCTGGCAGGGCCTGCTCTGCGCCTCCCTGCAACGCGACACCTACGCCCTCGCCTCCTTCTCAGAAGCGCTCAAGGCGAACATCCCACCCATGCTCCTTGCCCCTCTGCACTGGCTCAAACAGGAACGCCCCGACTTCTACACCGAACACGCAATGGCCTGGTTGAAACAGCAATAGATCCCCCATTTCGTGGGGGGGGGGAGGGTAGGGGGGTTGTTGAACAAACACACAACCCCGCTACCAGTGCATAAAAGCACACAAACAAAAAAAAAAGACACAAAATA
>JAICIM010000212.1 GCA_025928885.1 Ktedonobacteraceae bacterium
CTACTCCGTCGCCAACTCCGTCGCCGACTCCATCACCTACGCCGTCGCCGACTCCGTCGCCGACTCCATCACCTACGCCGTCGCCAACTCCATCGCCTTGCTGTTGTAAGCAAGACCACTGTTGCAAGCAGGATCACTGTTGTAAGCAAGACCACTGTTGTAAGCAAGACCACTGTTGCAAGCAAGACCACTGTTGCAAGCAAGACCACTGTTGCAAGCAAGACCACTGTTGCAAGCAGGATCACTGTTGCAAGCAGGATCACTGTTGCAAGCAAGACCACTGTTGCAAGCAAGACCATTGCCGTGATTTGCAACAATACTTGATTTGGGCAATGTATGGTTTGAAAATATGATAGGACAATTTACAATTTAGACGAGAGGAAGAGAGTTGAGACAGATCACAATGGTTGTAATAATAATTATTACAAACGGAACGGATTGAGGAGAATATGCTAGAGGTTAGAGAGCGGTAACGATTAATTGATTGCTGGCTCATAAGGGTCTCTTAGCGAAACACTTTGTCTCAACGCAAAGCCATCTCCTGCTTCCAGGGCTTTCATCAATGTGAAAGCCCTGGAATACTCCCAAAGGACCACTTCGCGGCAATCAAATGCATGTCTGTCATGAAGGGATCTGGGGTGCCTATGCCATTCAAGATGCCGTAGTCGCCGCCAATCAGCTCGCTGGCAAGCTGCAATTTGGCGTCGTGCAGTTGCAAGATCTGGCTGCCGTCCAGAAAGAGCGCGAACTACCAACGCGTGTGATCCAGACATTTCAGACATTGCTACAAAAGCTGGTTCTGGAACGCGTATTGCAAACGAACGCCTCGTTCCAACCACCATTGCCGCTGCGTCTTTTACAGCGCGTTCCACTGCTCAGAGCACTTCCGGCCCGGCTGATCGGCTTTGGGCTATGGCGTGTGCGGGTCAACAAACAACTTCTATAAAAGCAAACCGGAGCGGATCGGCCCCGTGAGGCCAATCCGCTCCGGTTTTTTACCTGCTGGCAAAGAGTATTAAGCGCGGGTGCCGCTGGCCTGCTTCTCCAGGTTCTTGAAGAACTGGTCGAGACCTGCTTTGACAGCGCCCTTCACGATCAACTCAGGAACGGCTGCAACCTTGCCCTCGCGATCGGCATGAGCGTTGTAGGTGAGCAGCGTGCCGGCGCCATCATCGGCGAGATCGACGATGCAGCGAGCGCGGATGGTACCCATTGAGCTGGTCGGCTCGGTAATTAACTCAACGCGCGAATCAGGAACGACCTGCCCGGTCTGCAAATAGATGTTGTGAGGGCCGCCGACGCCTGGAATGCTGGTGGTGACGGTCAATTTGAGCTGGCGACCGGTTGGGAAATCGACAAACTCAGCCGAATCACACCCGGGAATGCTGTTTTTGATTGCTTCCGGGCTTAAAAGAGCCTGAAATACTGCCTGGCGGGATGCGTTAATCTTCTGGCTTCCAGTAAAATCCATAGATGCTTTTGACCTCTTCTATTATCGCTACTTGCCTCATACCCCGGACATTCAACACAAACTTGCGGGTATGAGTCAAAGCATACTTTCCCTATACACCGAGGGCGTAATGCTTTATCAGTTGCTTATTATAATGGGGGCAATGCAACATGCTCAATATGACTAGCAAATAGTACTAGCAAGCTGCTGCAAAGATAGCTAAAAAGTACGTCGGCACTGCATTCTTGACTGACACCATAACGAGACAGAAACAGTCTGAGAAGCTCTTTTATTATAGATGAGTTTCTATTTTTACAGAGATAGAACAGGAAAAAAGTACCAGTTGTCTGGACGATCTCTGCGCTTCTGATGCGTAAATGTGGTAGTACCGTGTTGCAGGGCCGCAACCTGAAGAGTACAATGGCTTATAGGAGGTCATTTCTCCATCTCAAGAGAGCATCCTGATGAACTAACGAAGGAATTCATACATGGCGAATGAACAGCATTTACAGATTTTGAAGCAGGGGGTCGGGGTATGGAATGCCTGGCGGAGTGCCAACAGGAAGCTAGCTCCCGATCTGAGTAAAGTCGATTTAAGCGGCTACGATTTGCGCGAGATTAACCTTTCGCGCAGCAATCTTAGCGAGACAAACCTCAGTCGGGCGGATTTGAGCGGGGCAACGTTAAGCTGGACCAATCTGGATAACACCAACCTCAACGGTGCGAATTTGCGCGGCGCGTATTTAAACAGTGCTGATCTCCACACGACAATGCTGGTCGGAGCAGACCTTCTCAAAGCGCACCTGCGCGAGGCTTATTTGAATCAAGTCGATCTGCGGGGCGTCGATCTGCGCAAGGCAGAACTCTTTCAAGCACGACTGGTCGGAGCAAATCTAGAGAGAGCTGATCTGTCGCAGGCCAATCTACGCGAGGCTAACCTCAGCCACGCCATTCTCTCCTCCGCCACGTTAGAGCAGACATACCTGACTGGAGCGAATTTGAGCGGCGCGGATCTACGCGGGTCCAGGCTAAGTGGTTCAGACCTCTATGGCACGTATCTGTCGGGGGCGAATCTTACAAAGACGAATCTGGGTCGAGCATATATGGCCCAGGCTCATCTGGACGATGCCCGCCTGGAAGAGGCAGACCTGGGCGGAGCAAATCTGACGGCAGCGCTGCTCAATCGCGCCAACCTTAGCAAATGCAATCTTTTACGTACCAATTTCAGCGGGGCCTCGCTCACTCAGGCAGATCTAAGCGGGGCCAGAATTGGCTGGACCATCTTTCACAACGTTGATCTGGGAAGCGTCAAAGGATTAGAGACGATAGAGCACCAGGGAGCTTCTATGATCGACAACGATACACTCTCTCGCTCCCAGGGAAAGCTCCCCCCCTCCTTCCTGCAATACGCAGCGAGCTAAACAGCCTCTTGCGCTGTTTTGCCCATATCTGGTCGGTAGTATTATCGACCAGATATGCCGATCGCTCTCCCTCAAATAGGAAACCTTACCCCTACCATTTCATTTAGTGCAATTTGAGGAGAGGGGTTGTCGGGCCACTACTATTCTGCGGAATCGTATAACACTTTACATCTGTTTGCGTCGTGCCTGCAAATCCCTGATAGCAAATAGTATCACCAGGGTTGGCCGGAAATTGCGCGGTGGCGCAAACAAAGAAGGAACAGCGGTTCATATAAGGCATGCCCTGACCTCGCAGTCCCGCTTTGATCGCCGTGGAATCTTCTCCCAGGGCAACGATGACACCCTTATAGTTGTTAGTACCGTCACACTGAGAGAGGGCGGCAACCACATCGCCATTATTCGTGGCATCAACAGACGAACACCCTTTTGTATACAAGGGAAGTGCATTCGTTGTCATCATCTTCTGACCAGGCATCTGAGCATGCGCTGCACGACTCTGGCATGCAAATGCAGCCACTCCAGCAATCAAGATGAACGCAATGCCTATCACACCAATACATCGAACGATTCGTGAACGATAGATCTGCCTCAACATACACACATAAACCACCTTTCTTTTATTCTATGCATTACTAAGGGTTCCATCATCAAGAACAGCCTCACAGCAGTACAAGATGTGTACGAGTATTCAATCAGTACATAATATAGTCTACGGCTATTTGCAAATAGGTAAAGATCATGATGGAGAATGCTTGCACAGAGATTCAAAAGGAAGAGGTCAGTGATAATAAAACGCCGCTCCTCTGCTAGAACAGAAGAGCGGCATCTGGCAACAATAGATAGCTCTGTTTTAATCAGGCCGCCTCAGCCGTCTGATGCTGCTGAGCGGGCTGGCGACTGGTGAGCAGGCCAACGAGGTCAACCACAATGGCTGCAACGACGCCGATTGCAAACAGGACACCCGGCAGCGCAATGCCCAGCAGCGCATCCAATGAATAACTGCCAACGCCAACCCAACCGAAGAAGAGTCCCACCAGAGCCAGCACCAGCGGATATTCATACCCATTCTGAGTACTCCACAACCCCTGTTTCCAGTGGAACTTGAGAACAGCCATTAACATACTGGCAAAGATAGCGATGCCGCCAAGCGGACTCAAGAAGCCCAGCGCTAGCAATATACCACCAACGAATTCACCCAGCGTTCCCAGCATAGCCCAGAACGGAGCAGGCTTAAATCCCTTTGCCTGCAAGAAGCCAACTGTTCCGGCAAAGCCGTGTCCACCAAACCAGCCAAAGAGCTTTTGCGCTCCATGCCCGGCCAGCAGCAGACCAACAACCACGCGCAATACTGCAAGTCCCAGCGAAATTTCCATTGTATAGCTCTCCCTCGCCCATCTTTTCACGACGGGCAAACTATCTTTAAGTAAGTAACTTTTATTACAATAGCTATTGTAATCATTTAGCTTTGTATTGTCAAGATGCTAACTTTTTATTAGTCAGATATTTCACCCATAAAAACACCTGGATGGCAGGTTTTATTTCCTCGTTCTACAATAAATGGTGAGCCTTACGCTCATTTCTTCAGCTATTTCAGGAGTATCATCAATGACAGAAACAATTCTTATTACGGGCAGTGGACGAGGAATAGGGGCCGCAACGGCTCTCCTTGCCGCACAAAAGGGGTTCGCGGTCTGCGTCAACTATACGCATCAGGCCGAACGGGCGGAGGAGGTCGTGGCGACCATTCGTCAGCAAGGAGGGAAAGCATTAGCGGTACAGGGCGATGTGAGCGACGAAGCGGCGGTCAAAGCGCTCTTCGACACAGCAACCAATCAGCTAGGGCCGATCTCCGCGCTAGTCAACAACGCCGGTATTACCGGCAAACTGGGTCGTTTTGTGGACCAGGAAACCGAGAGTTTGCGTCGCATTCTAGAGGTCAATATCCTGGGTACTATGCTCTGTTCGCGTGAAGCGGTGCGCTTGTTGTCCACAAAAAGCGGAGGTAAGGGTGGAGCAATCGTCAACATTTCAACACGTGCCGTCCAACTTGGTAGTCCGAATGAATATGTCCAGTATGCAGCATCGAAGGCGGCGGTCGAAACGTTTACGCTGGGCCTCGCCCGCGAAGTTGCTGGTGAAGGCATTCGTGTGAACTGCGTCAGTCCTGGTTTGATAGAGACTGAAATTCATGCGGCAGCCGGGGATGCCGGGCGTATCCAGCGTATCGCGCCGGGAGTACCAATGCAGCGAGCCGGCAAGCCCGAAGAGGTTGCAGCAGCTATCCTCTGGCTACTCTCGAATGAAGCCTCGTACTGCACCGGAACGATTCTCGCGGTTGGAGGAGGTCGCTAAAAAAATGACCCCGAAGAGAGTCCTCTTCGGGGTTCAACCATTCAAGCCGCTTAGCTACCACTTCCGACCGAGAAATCGACCGATGTTGCTGCGATATTTTTCCCGGAGGTAAACGTCAGCGTATAGGTGCCAGACGGTGGCGTCTCGAAGACTGCCGTTCCCTGCACATTGGTGGTTCCCGAATCGATGATATCAAAATCGTCGAGATTGGAGTCGTATGTGGGCGCACTCACCGTATCGCCGGATTTCAGGCGGACAAACCCACTATACAGATACACACTCCCGTTGCCATCGGGATTATTCGCCTTCAGATCCACCAGCACAAAGACTTTTCCGCTCTTCGCCTGCTTACCATTGTTGTAATAAATCTGCGTGGCATCCTTCAGCGTCCAGTCCATACCTGCATACTGGAAAGACTTATTGAGCGTAGCCTGTTGCGGCTTGTATTTGCTGACATCGGCCCCTGTCTTGAGGGGAAAGGTCATCTGTGCCTCGTCCGACGCACCCAGGCGCAACGACAGTTTGCTCAAATCCACCTGCTTGCTCAACTCAAAATCCACCCAGTTTGTGCGTACGACGCCCCCCTCTGGACCGCTATATTCCTGCGCCTTCAAAGATGAGGCGGTCGTCTTATCCGGGAGGATCAACAAAAATGAGGAGCTATAAGAAAAATAGGAGGACTTTTGCGAGGTCTGCTGCTCCTTAAAATTGACGCGCACATAGTTTTTATTGCCGTTATACGATAACCCAGACAGCGAATCATCGGAGAACTTGTTGGCCTGTTGAAGGGAGGTGAAGTTGAACTGCACACTGGAATAGACCACGCTCAGATCCACCTTCTGCTCAGCGGCAAATTGTCCTCCGCCACTATTACCGCTACTACTGGTACCCCCGCTACCTGTATCTTTGCCACTGAGCGCTTTCGTGACTGCCCAGGCGCTGCCACCGCAGACGACGAGTACGGCAAGCACAACGCCGAGCACGATATAGAGTGCGGGCGATTTTTTCTTGTTCGGTAAAGTGTAAGGACCAGGCGCACCGATCGGCGGCGCATATTGCCCCGGCTGGGGTGGTGGGGGTGCATAGGAATTAGCCGGCGCTCCACCGGAATAGGGATCAGTCGGCGGTGGTGGTGGCGTCGCGGCTCCACCAGAATAGGGATCATAGCTCGGTGAGGAATAGCCTGGAGGCGTTCCATAAGCGCTATTGGGCAGCCCAATTGGCGGTGGTGGCGTAGAAGCATTATACCCTCCACCCGTATTTGGCCCGACATTCGGTGCAGCAGCCATCGTTGGGGGAAAGACGCCAGCCCCCTCTGGCTGTGCCGCTATGGTTGGCGGAAATGTCCCCCCGCTGCCCGACTGTGCCGCTACGGTTGGCGGAAATATGCCGCTTGAATTGGTGAGATTGGTTCCACAGTTCGGACAAAATGCTTGCCCAGGGTTGACTGGAGCGTGGCATTTTGGGCAAGTTTGTGGTAATACTTGTGACACTGTATACACTCCTCTTTAAAACTGATAGCTACAGAACCCCTTGATAGCTCAACAGGTTGCTGCTCCTTCGCTCACCCAATATGCAGTGCAAATACAATGAAAGAATATTCCCTGAACACGATAAAAGCAGAAAATTACACGTACAGTCGTTCTCTCTTCTATTGATCCACTACAGAGAACGTTTCATCTTCTTCTCATACTAAAGAAGAGTGCTTCTTCTCTGGAACCACCTGTATATTGAGGGAGCTATCATGCAAAAGAGCTTACAAAGAAAAGCCCTTTTTACAGTGCAGAATAACACAATGAATAGAAGTTAGTCCATGTAATGCCCCAAAAGGTATAGTTTCATTTCCAAGCTGCTCCACAAATCTTCATGGTTGTGACTATTATCTCTCATAAGCCCGAGAATTACAGTGAAAAATTACCATTTTGTAGAAAATAATCGCGCCTGATTGGGCAAGGAAAGTTATTGTTTTTCTTGCTCAGATTGAGTATGCTCTAAAGCAGAGAACGTTTTCCAACACTATTCGCAGCAAGTTGAGCAAGCGACGAACGTAGAGAAACAAAGGAGTTATGAAACATATGAAAACTATCAACTTTCCCGGTCAGAATACCGTTGAGACGGTCCCTGGAGTGCAGATGCAAGGTTTTGCAGGCGAGCAACTGATGGTGACGCACCTGTTCTTTGAAGCGGGCGCAGGTCCAACTGCCCATTCGCATCCGCACGAACAGATGACGATCATAGTGAGTGGCGAGGTCGAATTTACACTTGGGGAGGAGCGCACTATCTTGAAAGCGGGCGACCTGATTGCGATTCCGAGCAATGTTGTACACAGAGCGGTTGCCCTTACAGTCGTCGAAATGTACGATATTTTCACCCCCGTGCGTGCCGATCTGATCGAGAAGCTCAATTTGTGAGATCTTGCAACGAGTAAACGTTGCAGGAACACAGCTTACACACCTACTCAGAAGATAGATGCAGGTTTGCAAACTGTGTTCCTTATTAAGACAAATGCGAATGCCTGCCCGAAACTATGAGTGTAGAGAGGCAGGCACTCGCTTGTTGTGACCGCAGATCGGTCCTCGGAGCACTAGCTCCAGGGTTGTGAGGGTTGCTGCTGGTTGACATTCTGCTGATTCATCGTTGCAGCCGTAATCCGTGAAGAGAGCAACTGTTTGGCCCGATCGGCGCAATTGACCTCCTCCTGCTGCCGCTGAGAGAAAAACTGGGCCATTTCCTGATCGCCAGCATTCTGAGCATCGCGTACATAAATGGCGTAGGTTCGAGCGCCTTCGAGCGCATGATACAACACACTTACCAGATTAAAGTACGCGTTACTTGTATTTGTAGCTTTCTCTTCGTTTGACATCATAAAACAAATCTCCTATATCTTCTTCACCTATTTTGACGTTCAAGAGGAATTCTATAACCACCCACATCCTTGTCCACGATTCTAATACCAGAAACGTTTCTCAGCTATACGGAAAAACAGCGACGCGGAGAAGCGAGAGCAAGGGGGAAAAGAAAGCAATACACACCCTTTTCGGAGGGAAATAAGGGATGAGCGGTATGTGCAGGCCACCTGGGCAGCCATCCTTACCCTGGGTAGCGCTACACACACCTACGCATTCTAATAAATACGTCAACAGTATCTTTTTGGATCATCAAGCGGCTCCTAATTTTTACGGCGTTTGGATTATGGTACATTCATCTATTCTTCGCCCAACACAATGTACGATGCTACTATATCAGCTTACATCGGCTTGAGAGGCGGATACACAAGCCAATTGCGCTGCCATACAAACCACTATATAAGAAAAAGTCTCACATGACCGAAACATCCCGGAAAAAATCCCGGCCTTATATCAATCATGCGCTTATTGGTGATACAATACTAGCAGTGTGTACGATACACGTAATAGCGTGGAAAATGAGCGGTTCCAGGTATCGCCGTCTCCCGCTTACATTCACCAGGATGCTGCAACTAGATTTGAGGAGCAGATATGGACATTCTCCGCACACCCGATGAGCGGTTTGCCGACTTGCCCGGCTATGATTTCACTCCACATTATGTAGACATTAACGGATTGCGTGTCCACTATATCGATGAGGGACCAGAGGATGCTGATCCTGTATTATTATTGCATGGGGAACCTTCGTGGAGCTATCTCTATCGCAAAATGATTCCGGTCCTGACAGCGGCTGGCTATCGCGCCGTTGCGCCCGATCTGGTGGGCTTTGGACGCTCAGATAAACCAGCCCGAGGTGCCTCCTATTCTTACCAACGACACGTCGATTGGATGCGCACCGTGATGCGTGCGCTCAATCTCTGGAATATCACGCTGGTCTGTCAGGATTGGGGCGGGTTGATTGGCCTGAGACTGGCAGCCGAGCACGAGTGGCGCTTTGCCCGCATCGTCGCAGCCAATACCTTCCTACCCACTGGAGATACACCTCCTGGAGGGGCTTTTTTGCGCTGGCAGCGCTATTCCCAGGAGACACCTGTATTCCATCCCGGTGGCATCGTCAAGGGAGCAACCGTCACCGAGCTATCGCCAGAGGTGATCGCGGCTTACGATGCTCCTTTTCCCGATGAGCGCTATCTGGCCGGAGCGCGTGAGTTTCCGCTGCTCGTTCCCACGACGCCCGAAGATCCTGCATCCGAACCCAACCGCAAGGCGTGGGAGGTACTTAAACAATGGAAAAAGCCCTTCCTGACTGCTTTTAGCGATTCAGATCCCATCACTCGCGGCGGCGACGCAATCTTCCAATCGCTCGTTCCAGGCGCTCAGGGCATGCCTCACACAACAATCACCGGTGCCGGCCACTTCTTGCAAGAGGATAAAGGGCAGGAACTGGCTCATCTGATTGTCGATTTTATGGCGACAACTTGATTGCAAACTCCGCTGCTTCCCTTCTCAAAAGCTCACAAACAGACGTACAATAGGCAAATCTGTGGAGAAACAGGTATACAGAATTCCCCTGCTCCCAGATTTGTCTACACCTTAATCGGTATCAAAAGTGCCTCCGAGGCGACTTCAGAGCGATACATCAGGCGCAGGTTTTTGACCGCAGCGGCGGGCAGTTGAAAGGTAATTGTCCCGCTGCGGGTAGTATGAGGTGCAATTGAGCCATAGAAATTGTCAGAGCTATTGGTCTGCCCGAAGAAATCCCCACCAGCACCCACCAGTTGAAAAAACGCCGCCTGATTCTGGATTGGGCGACCACCAGTATTCCTGATCGCCATCGCGATATTGATCGCCACTGGATCAGGGTTCGCCCCCTTTTGTCTGCTCACGGTATTGATCATCAGAATGCGATCCTTCAACACCATTTGCTGACTGGTCGAGCCTCCTCCCGGAAGCGGTGTGCGGGTCGCAACCTCAATTGGGGCTGCGCCATTGCTTTGAATGGGAGTCGCAACCATCGCCGTAC
>JAICIM010000082.1 GCA_025928885.1 Ktedonobacteraceae bacterium
AACCCGGCAGCCCTGGGCAATCGCCGTCTCGATGGCCCCGAAATCTGTGGTATCGCAAAGCGCCACCTCGATCTGAAAGCGCGGCAGAAATTCGAGAAAGATCTTGTTGGTCCCGCCATACGTATCCTTCACGGAGACGACGCGATCGCCGGGCGAGAGCAGCGTAAAGAGGGTATTGCTGATCGCCGCCATACCTGTGGCGAAGCTGGTGGCCGCCTCCGCGCCTTCAAGTTGCCGAACCTTCTCTTCAAAAACCGCCACCGTTGGATTGGTGTTGCGCCCGTAAATATGGCCCGTTTGCTTCCCCAGCGCGACCTCCTGCCATGTCTCGATATCTTCATAGCCGAAGGAGACGCTATGCACGACCGGAACCTGCGTCGCTCGCTGCCAGGAAGCCGCTTCCTCGCCTGCCCAGACTGAAAGTGTGGATAAAGAGGGATGCTCACTTTGCGACATCACTAATAGTCCTTTCTTGCTACAATAATCTATAGCAATCATACACTGATGACGATAGCAATGCTATGAGCAAGCAAGCTGGTCTCGCAGCCTTCTATTTGCTCCTGGCAAAGATTTTCCAGAGAAAAGGCAGGCAGATGCGGCCCAGCCATCCCCCATAGAGGATGATAATCAGCGTATTTATTGCCAGTTCTTGTAGATTGACCATCAGAAATGCACTATTACTGTACTGCAAATGCCTGATAGCGCTTATTATCAGTGCTGGATAATTGCTAATAGCAGTGTACAATAAAGGAAGTAATGAAACAATCAGGTATGCCCAGAAAGCAGCACGTAGCAGGCCATAGATGAGGATAGCGGCGCAAACGGTTCTATCCCAGCGAAGTGCAGGTTGTTGTAGCTTCTTGAATATCGTTTTATAGAAGTAAGCAAGGAGATACGCAGGTTGCCTGGATAGATTTATAACATCCATGATATCTGTGAGAACCCAATAGCCATCAAACTTTATAAAGGGATTCAGCGAAACAATACAACTACTTACGAGCATGAAGGTTGCCCACTGAAACATGGCCTGCCGCGTGATGATGAAGAGCAGGAGATAGATCCCGCCAATACAAAGCTGGAAGTAGATCCCGCCAATATCGACGCGTACCTTTTGCCAGCGCTTGAGTTGCCATGATACACTGACATCGCTATAAAATACGGGAAAAAACAGATACACGGCCACGCCAACTTCACCCGGCTCGACCCCTCCTTTTACACAAGCGCTGGCATGCCCAAACTCATGTGCGAAGAGCGAGATAAGAAAGAGCAGATATGCCGGTATTATCATGATAGGATCAGATATAATGTTGCTCGTCAATCCAAATAGTGCAGCGCAGGCAGCAAGCAGGCTGATACTACTGAGTGCAACCAGCAGTGCGAGAGGATGGAACATGAAAGTGAATGCAGATGCAATTTCTTGAACGGTTAGAGCCGAAATAATGGGCAGCTTGAACCAGAAACCTTGCGTCTTTGTTCCCTTCTCATCACCAATTTTGCTAATTTTATCGATTACATGTTCATATGCTCTCTGCGCCTCATCTGGCGTAATAATTTTCTCTCCCGCTGCACTTAGCTCTTGAGCAATAGCGGTAAAAGAGTTGCCTGTATGAACCTGCTCTAACAGGGCGTATGCAAAAGGAGAAATTTGGATATATTTCTTATTATGGCTCACAACTATATAGCGTGGCTTTTTTCCTGAAGTATCAGCCACAATCTGATCGATCACTTCAGGAAGTATGGCTATCTGTTTCATTGGCATGACTTCCCCCGTCCTGGAATCATAAGTTGCATGCAGGAATACGCTCGCTTGTGGTAATTTATCGATAAAGCGAGGAATTATCACAACCGAACATTAATGAAGGTGATGCTGCAAATGTTGCCAGGCAGTAGCGGCTTTTATGACATAGGCTGTAGTAATGGACTTACTTCCGTAAGATAAGACCTGTGTTGTGAGTTGCATGCGAATATATTCCTGATAAGGCCAGCATTGTCCTTCTTCATCGGAGCTACGTTGTAAGTAAGCCAGAGCTTTTTGTATAGAAGGAGCGGTATCCTCCAGCTTGCCAGGCCGTGTTAGAGCGGCCCAGCTTAGCAAGGCCAGGGATGAGTTCAGCGGATCGCCTTCTTTTCCAGGCATTCCCCAACTGCCATCGGCGTGCTGACTGCTCTTCAAGAATGTTCGTGCGCGGTCTAATGTTGGTGAGGTGGGCCTGACTTTTGCCAGGAGGCGGGTGCAGACATAAGTCCCATAAAATGGGCCATGATACCATGTACTCACCCAACTGCCATCTTCTGCTTGCTGTTGCTCAATATACGCCGTGCCGGACTGGATAACCTCGGCAAAACGCGTCTCATCATAGAGGGCCAGCGTGTAGATGACATTTGCCATGACATCCACATCGCCACCCGTTCCCCAGGCATGTTCAGCGTAGTGGGCATGGCGTTCTTGCTCTGGTGTGCGCTTGTGAGCGGGAATAATCCAGGTCTCGAACGAGCCATCCTCGTGCCGATTCTCGTCTAGAAGCGTCTGTAAGGGTCCTTCACAATACCTGGAAACATCCTCTCGTCGCTTATTCAGAAATAGTACCTGCATAACCTGAGCCAGATCATCGGCATCGGGAGGGAGTTCTGGCAAATCGGGGAAATAGCCCCAGCCTTCAATTCCATAGTGCTGACGATTTTCAATCAAATAGTTTATTTCGTAGTCAATTACTGGTTGTAGTTTGAGCGCAAATGTCTGGTTAGCGTCGCTGAGAATTTCTGCTATTACTGCACGTTGGAAGATGTCTCCATATTGGACCTCGCTCTTACCAGTAAATCCGTGCTTGTAGGAGAAGCGCATTACATGGCGTACTTCGCCGAACCCTTTTTGCCATTGTTGCACCAGATAGCGTAGCCCCTGCCAGGCCAGTTGCTGGCACTGCGTTTCTGGAACAGGTAATTCTAGTTGAACCACTGGTTGTTCCGCAACCCTCTGGCGGTTCGCCTGTGTAATCCTGGTAATATCGGTCATCAGGTCTTCATAGCGCTCGCGGAGTTTGCTGACCAGACGCAGCCAGGATACATCCCCTGGTACGAGGCTGGCGGCCTGGTCGAATGCGTCTATGGCTAGCTGAAGAACGGTGTAGATATGGCCTCCATAGTACAGTTCGCGTGCTATCTGTTTTAGATCCTGCTCTTTTGGCTCTGTGGGCTGCTCTCGCAAAAGGCTGCACAGGACAAGCGATGGTGAGCGGTTCAGATAATCTTCTTTCCAGTCGCTGATATCGTCGAACATCTGGCAGCTAAAATTAAAGAGGTTGAGGGATTTGGTGAATGGCAGCAGGTATTGTTCAGCGTCGGCTAAAGCAACCAATCCAGCAATAATAGCCTGACTGGCACCGGACTTGCCAGTCGCGATTGTCCAGGCTGTATTTTGATCGTAATCCCGCCATGACAATTCGCCGGAAACAAACCTTTTCTCGAAGATACAGGCTTGATAATATTGTCCCATGTAGGTGCGGAAGCGCTTCCAGAAGGGTGATGAGGCAGGAAATAATTGATGCAAGAGCGAAAGAGCTTCCGTCTGAAGTGCAATCACCTGGAGCATTCGTGGCGCAGATTCATGTGCTTGCAGGCTCTGATCGATGATTGTATCGGAGCAGAATAAAGAGAGCGCAAAGAGACTTGAGGCCACCGCAAAATCGCTCAACCTGTCAGATGGAATAGGTGGAAACGACTCTCGAAAAAGATAGGGATAACAGTCATACATGGATGTAATATGCTGGTTGGAAAGGCTAACATCCATGACGGTAGACCAGTCCTTCATCAACGACTCAACGCGCCTCTTTGTTTGGTGAGCAGACTCCAAAAGCGAGGGGGAGAACACGTCCATTGCAAATGATTGCAGCGATTCTTGCGATAGTGTTTTGAGGTTTGTCATCGCTTTTTCTCTCTGAAGTATATCTAGATATGCAGGTGTCATGCATGGTAAATATGCATGACACCCCTATCACTATGCAAGTGCGACTTACAGATTGCACCCCTCATGCGTATTAGCCCAACAACTTGGATCAGTATACGCGCTTGCAACCGTCTGCCCGCCACTGGTACCGTCGGTGTTGGAGGCGAAGAGGGCGGCGAGTTCTAGCCGCTCTTCCAGTTCTTCAACGTCCAGATCATAGGAAGCGATGGTGAACATTTCTCTATTTTTTGTTGCCATTGTTTTATCCTTTCTTTATTTCGCTACTGAGAAGTGACAAGAAATACTAATCTTCTGCACAAAAAGAGGAATTTTCAGTTCTTATCAGGTAAAGCTCTGCAAATCTGCATACTTGTTCAACTCTGGTTGTTATATCACCTCCTTCGCCTGAAAATTTTCACCATTCATCAGGTCATGCGCATAACAGAACGTGCATCTGAAAAAACATCTTTTATCCAGATAGAACTCGTTCTGAGGGAGAATACCTGTTGAAAATGGCGGGAACAACTTCTTTTTCCATAGTTGCCCTATTTTTAGGACTAAACGGTTTTTAGTGCCATTGGATAAGATAGTAATGGTCTAGGGGGAAATTATATTGCAAGCGCTTGCAATGAACAATAAAAATAATACATGGCCTTTGCGCAACTTGTCAACCTTTTTTTGCCTTTATTTTGATGAAAAAGCGCTGCTTCTAGTAAATAAGTGATAAATGTCACTGCACCAAAATTTGAAGCATCATATGTAGAACTCGCAAAATACCAACTAATGAACTGATCCGAGCAAATCGGATCAGCCTGCTCCTTCCGCGCCCGCAGCGAACGCGAAAAGGTGGTTCATCTGCTGAGGGTGTGCAGGCGCACCCTCACGATTCTTGCCAACTGCTCATCGTACTATCCCGACGACCATGACAGCTCGAATCACCTCCAGGGACGAACCATAGAACCCGGTCACTCTGGCTGGCTTACGCCAACATGCGGATGTGACAACCGACAAACATCATTCAAAGCATACTCAATATGCTGTGGAAAAACAAGTATGCTTCTCTCCCACATATACGCCTGTTTACAAGATAGAAATACTACATATTCACGTGACAAATGTTCTAATCAGGTGTATTATAGATGCTCCATAGATGGGTTCATCAAGAGCAATAATAGAAACGCAAAAGGGAGTTTTTATGGCACCACAACGATGCCCCTGGTCAACAGGGAGCCAGCTGTATCTTGAGTATCACGATTTTGAGTGGGGAGTGCCGCTCCATGACGACCAGAAGTTATTTGAGATGCTCGTATTGGAGGGCGCACAGGCCGGGCTAAGCTGGTCAACCATCCTCAATAAACGCTCCGGCTACAGACAGGCGTTCGATGGTTTCGATGTGGAAAAAGTCGCACGCTACGATACACAAAAAGTGCAGGAGCTGCTCTCCAACGCGGGAATCATCCGCAATCGCTTGAAGATCCAGGCCGCGATTCAAAACGCCCAGATCTTTTTACAGGTGTGCGAACGCTATGGCAGCTTCGATACCTTTCTCTGGCAATTCGTCGCTGGGACGCCCATACAAAACCAGTGGGAGACGCTACAAGAGGTGCCAGCCTCCACCAAAGAGTCGGATACGCTGAGCAAGGCGTTGAAAAAGCTCGGCTTTCGTTTTGTCGGTACAACGATCTGTTACGCGTTCATGCAGGCGACCGGCATGGTCAACGATCATATCATCACATGTTTCCGTTGGGACGAGATCAAAACGCTACATGCTGAGCATTCATCTTCTGCTTCCTGATATAGTGGACCCATCAAGAAGCCTGACAGGCCCGTTTCTCCTTCATCTCTCGATACGCTGACGATCAATTATCCAGGATGGGCAAGATTACCCATGCGAGCGAACACCAGATGATCTACACTTTTTTGGTACCTGATAGGGTGCGGACAACTGAAAGTTATGTCATTGCTAGATATCTGGAGAGGAAAAGAGATGAATACAGAGAAAAATCCCTCAACGGGACTGATCCTTGAAGTTTTCGGACCAACAGTTGAGTTCCTGACATCTCAGGAGAATTTTAGCGTGTTAAAGGGAACGGTCCCGCCAGGCACTTTTGTCCCGCTGCATACTCATCCTGATGTGGAGGATTTCACTGTTCTCTCTGGAGAACTGGAGTGTTTGAGGCAGGACGCAACGGGGCATGAATGGATCGTGGCAAAAGTGGGTGATTACATCCATGTGCCAGGGGGAGCGCGGCATGCCTGGAGAAATGTCTCCAACAAACCGGCAATCGCGCTTCTCTTCACAACTCAAAAGATGGAGCGCTTCTTTCGCGAAGTTGGAAGGCCGATAGGTCTGCTACAACCACCCACTCCCGATGAGTTAGCTCGTTTTGCCGCTATTAGCGATAAATATGGGTACTGGAACGCCTCACCTGAAGAAAACGAGCAAGTTGGCATCCATTTTAGCTTCTAAGAAGAGTTCTTCTGGATCACAAAGCGAGTCGCACAACTATGACTCGCTTTGTGATCACTCTTTTTGTTCTGCTACCACCTCGATTTCTTGCCAGACGAGGGGTGGGGTACGTTTATATTCGATCAGTTCGGCGGGTTCGGTGTGTAAGGCCCAGGCCAGCTTGTCAAGCGTCACCAGGCCGATCTCGGAGTAGGGGTCACGGAAGAGCTTTCTTACTGTTTTGTAATCAACATCGGCAATCCGAGCCAGACGTGTCATGCTCATCTTCTTCGCTTCAGCAATCTCTTTTACCCGTAAGCGTATCATGCACTTGTCCTTAACGTTAGTTAATCTTTCGTAAGTGTAGCAGGTTCAAAGGTCAGATAATACCTGGATTATATCCCTACAATTGTATTTATAGAACCTTTTTCCTGTCAGCACAACCAGGACAAAAGAAAAACGGCGAGGAGCTATCTCATCTGTTCTGCTCGCCGTTTGCGACTATTTCAAGATATTGATGATCTGGCCCGTTGGCACGGGATAGGGGGAACCCTGATTGTTCACCAGGATGCGCTGCACCAGTATGTAGTAGCCGGGGGCGGTTGGCAGTTGGAGATGGGTTGAGACCGCTTTGTCGGCCCAGTTATTGGTTTGCACAGGTGGGGCGACCGTGGCGATTCGACCGCCGATGACGTTGTTGTTATCAAAGCTGGTCGCCGCTTTGAGGTCATTGATCGTGGCAAAGGGGCCGACCAGCCCGGCATCGATCCTGACTGGTTGCGGCTTCGTGTCCTGTGTCTCGTTGCCCTGGTGCGGCGTCCACGAGAGCGAGACCTGTTCGCCGGGACGATAGATATAGGCGTGGTCGTCAGGATTTGTCATGCGGTCCTTTGGTAAACTTATAATTGAATATGTATACGTCACATGGGAGGATGCCTCCTCAAGCTGGCACGCCCCCAGAAGAAAGATCAGCGGCAAGAGCAGCAAAGAGAAGGCGACCGATCTTATTGTATATTTGAACACGGTGATAATACATCCTTTCTCGCCTTTTCAGATAGGCGCTAGTATTTTACCACCTTTTCATTATAGCGAAATCGGTCTATTATTTCCCATCAAGTGTAATGATCCCGCGCGAACCATCGATTGTGATCTGCTGCCCGGTCGTAATCCGCTCGATCGCGCCAGAGACGCCGACGACGGCGGGAATGCCGTACTCGCGGGCAACGATGGCCCCATGCGACATCGAGCCTCCCATCTCCATCACGAGGCCACTGGCGGTGAAGAAGAGGGGCGTCCAGCCTGGATCGGTTGATGGGGCAACCAGGATCTCGCCCGGCTCCAGACGCGCCCCGGCAGGATCAAGAATCACCCTTGCTTTGCCAGTGACGACGCCCGGTGAAGCGGGAGCACCTTGTATAGCATTTTCCTGAGAGCCGCCCTCGGCTGGTATCGTCATTGCCTCCGGTTCGGTGCCGTCGGAGAGCATGATGCGCGGGATGTGGCGTCGTTTCAGTTCGCGTTCGTAGCTTTCATGTCTTTCACGTACAATGTCGCGCATATCGCGCCCTGCAAGCGAATCATGCACCTCTTGTAGCGTAATAAAGAAGATATCGTCGGCAACATCCAAACGCTGGCAACGGGCCAACTCTTCGCCAATGGCAAACAGGCGGCGTCGCGCTCCCGCCATAATCAGGACGAGATTAAACTTTGGCACCTCACGTAAACCAGTTAATTCGCGCAACCGGTGCAGGCAGAGCGAGGTCAGCCAGCCATGTAGCCAGTTCTGGCGGTGAGCACGCTGGATCAACGTTTGCATCATGGCTTCAGCCTCCTGCACGCTCCGTTGGAACTGTGCATCGGGCGCGGCGTCGGGATTGTCGAGCGCGATATAGTTGGCAAGCATGCCCAGCAGGTACGACGGATCTTCGGACCAGCGTGGTAGGCCAAGATCGATCTCCGCCACGCCGCGATGCCCATAGAGCGTAAGAAATTCGGCCAATCCAGTCTGCAACGGCGCGGGCAGCGTTCCCGCACGGTAGGCTTGAGCCAGCTCGGTCGGCTGCTGTTCGTGGAATAACGCCCGGATCGCCTCGTTTTCGCGTAGACGTTGCGCCAGTTGCCACAACTGCAAATCCATCTCGGTGGTGGGATTATAGGGCAGGCCGCGCCGCATGGTCTGAATCTCATCTTCGGTCGCCAGATCGCGTAGTAGCCGCCTCGCCAGCGCTGGCAGGCCAAAGACCAGCCCCACAACCGGGATTAAATTGGGAAACATATACGGCAACAGCTCAAGAGCGCCCTGTTCGGCACTGTGCAACTGTTTGCGTGGCGTCGCCTCTAACTGCCCCTGACTCCAGGCGCGGATGCGCTGTTGAACAGAGGCAAAGCGCTCCCGTAGCAAGGGAGGATTGAGCAGTCCCTGTGCCATACCCAGTAGTGGTAGGCCGCGAGTACGGAGTAGCAGCGGTATTAATTTGCGCAGAAAGCTCCGACGTGTCATGGGAAGCGGGGCAAAGCGCGGATCGGTAGCCAGTTGCGTAAGGACTGGAGCGGAACGCACCTCCATCTGTCCCATTGCGCCTATGAGTGCGCGACGCCAGAAGAGGCGGCGAAACATCGGCGTCACATCCAGAAAGATGCGGTGTCCGGCCTCCTGCACAAAAGGCGGTCCGGCAAGCAGGTTGCGCGGAGGAAAGCCGGTCATCCTGGCAGCTGCAGAAGCCATGAGGCGGAAAAAGGAGACCCCCATTGGCGTAAAGGGGCGATAGACGCCCTGTATCACATTGAGCGAGAGGTAGAGGTGTGCCTCGTCGTCGTTCAGGGGGGGTAGGGGATAGAGCGTCGTAATCGGTCGGGCCTGCGTCAGCCAGAGCTTCTCCACGTCGTCGATGGCCCACTCGGTATCCTGCGGCGCACCAAAATGGTCCTCCACACGCGCCCCTAGCTTTGCCAACGCTATGATCTGCTCATCAGTAAGACAGGATGTTTCATCAGCTTCTTTCAACACCTGCTGCTCGGTTCCACCGCCGATCAACGCACGCACAAGCAGGCGCTTCTGGCCGAGACGACGCTCGACAATCTCGCCGCTCTGTGTATTGACCACAAAGTGATCGGGCATGACCGCGCCTGAGACGACCGCTTCTCCCAGTCCTGGACTGGCATCGATCACCGCCTGCCGCCTTCGCCCGGTTAGTGGATTGGCGGTAAAGAGGACGCCCGCAACGGTGGCGTTGACCATGCGCTGCACCACGACGGCCAGGCGCACCGTGCGCGGATCGATGTTGTTGCTCGCTCGATAGCTGACCGCGCGATCATTCCAGAGCGAGGCCCAGCAGCGCCGAACCGCATTGAGTAGCGCGTCAAAGCCGATAACGTTGAGCAGTGTGTCCTGTTGACCGGCGAAACTGGCGAAGGGAAGGTCTTCAGCCGTTGCGGAGGAACGAACGGCGACCGGCGCATCATGTGCAAGTTGCTGGTATGCATCACGCAGCGCCTCCACTAGCACGGCGGGGATAGCGACCGCGCCCAGGCGCTGACGTAGCTCATTGGCATAGTGTTCGAGGCGTGCGATATCACCCGCTTGTGTCGCGGCCAGATCGTCGAGCAGCTCTCCCAGTTCTGCCTGCCGACTTGCCAGTTCATAGGCCGCAGTGGTGACGCAAAAACCACCCGGCACCGGCAAGCCTGCTCCGATCAATTCGCCTAAATTTGCACCTTTGCCACCAGCCAGCCCGATCGCGCTTGCATTGAGCGTGTTGAGAGGCTGAATCAGCGGTGTATTATCTGACTGTAGTATTTGTTGAGGATATGTTTGATCTTGCATGGTCTTCAGCTTGCCTCCTTGCGGCAACAGCGAGAAACTGCATAGCCTGTTCAACAACGGTTCGCTCTTCAGGTGAAAGATAAGCCATCATAGCTATCTGCGCCTCCACTCGCATCTGTTCGACGGTATGTACAAACGCCTGCCCCTTTTCGCTGAGCGAGACGCGTTTGGTGCGGCGATCGCGTTCATCTTCATGACGGCAGACCAATCCCCGCACGACCAGTTGATCGAGCAAGCGGCTAGCGGTTGACACAGAGCGCCCCAACGCCTCGGCCACCTGCTTGATCGTTAGCTCGCCTTCAACACCAAGCAGGAACAGCGTGGCGAACTGGATAGCCGGGATGTCGAAGTTGCTGGTGCTGGCAATGATGCCAAGCATCGTCTCGCGCCACATCGTGCGGCGGGCGGCAATGATATTCTGTGCCAGCGCTTCATTCTCATAGTTGTTGATAATAGCTTGCATCTCCTCAAAATTTGTGCATCTCAAATAATTGCAATATTGCAACTATAGCACAGGCGCAAAGAAAAAACAATCCCTGGGGCATAAATGAGAGGTGATTGTGATCCGGGTAGTGATAACATATATGTTTACAGTGCCAACATATGATATTTTGTATGTTGACACTGTAAACTATCGGGGTTTTTACCCACATCCATATGTTTACAGTGTCAACTACTATGTTATCGCTACCAGAATTTTATCAACAGGGGTTATGACGCGTGCTTGCTGAGCCAACGCTCGATAACCTCGCCGCGCTTGCTAGCGAGTCGATTGACCGAGGTACATTGTTGCTCTATGACTTCCAGGGGGGCCAGGGGGGCAAAGGTGAGGAGCCATTTCCCTTCCTGATCTTCAAGATGCTGCACCCGCTCGTGCAGCTGTTCGCGGGGTAGCGACCAGGAGCCACCAAAGGAGCAGTCCTGCTCTACTATCGCAACAATGATCTCACTCTCAGGAGCCTCCGCACATGTCTGGGCAATGATAGGGGCATGTTGGTGCAGCACCCGCGCCGCCTGCGCCGTCCATCGAGCCTGTTCTACCGCCTGCCATGTCAAAGCAATCGTCATTCTTCCGTCTCCTTCATTTGCCCCTCAGTGACGAGGGCTGCCAAAACAACGAGCATTCGAGTTCAAGTGTACTTGAACTCGCACAAAATATCCAGGGAACGAGAAGGAATGTCGTAGCCGCGCGACTTCATCGCGCCTGATAGCCCTTGCAAAATATCCAGGGAGCGAGAAGGAATGTCGTAGCCGCGCGACTTCATCGCGCCTGGTGGCACCTGTGAGGAGGGTGAACGAGGCGCGATAAAGTCGCGCGGCTACGAATTACATTGAGTATTTTAGCGGGCAGGCACGCGCCGCAACACGAGTATTTTGCGCTGACGCAGCACTCGCACGCCTTGCGGTGTTGTGTTGTAGCGAACATAGAGGTCCAGCGCTGGCCGGTCGCTGGCTGGATCATAGGGGGTGCGTGGCTGCGTTTGTGGCAGCATCCAGGGGGTTAGCATCGGCCCGACCTGGATGAGAAAGGCCTCCAGGTGCTCACTGTCGCGGAAGAACTCTTCGTAGTAATATTCTTTGCAGCTGACGGGAACGAAGCCGTACGCGGCATATCGATGCAGCAAAAGCGCCTGATCGCTGGCCGGGTCGGGAGGATAATAACGGCGGCCAAATAGCTCACCAAGCGGGTAGCCATCGTTGTTGCTGACAACCTCTTGAATGAAGATGGCTGATTGACGCAGCGTGCGCACGATATGCTCGTTGAGCAGGGGACCACGCCGACTGAATGCCAGATCAAAGGTATCTTCGGGCAATTGCTGCATAATGTTTGGATCTTTGACATCGCCATAGAGCGCCTGCGCATTGGTCAGTTGTAAATGCTCGATGCGCAGACGTGTGGCCTCGAACAGGTCTTCGCCAAGTGTAATGCCCCGGATCAGCTTCACGGCGGGCGCGAGTCGGCACAACGTCTGCCCGGCTCCACAACCAATCTCCAGTACGCAGCCCCCCGGCCCGGCGTAGTGATCCAGCAAACGATCAAATTCAACGGCGGGGTTTTCCCCATAATACTCGATATGGGAGGGATACGCATGGGAACGATAGCTGGTGAAGACGCCGTAGCGTTCGGCCAGCTCACGATCAAAATCAAACATCTATGCGTGCTCCATTCAATCTCTTATGCAAAGCGATCAATAATGGAAGATTTATGGTTTAATGCTAATCAGAGCGCCATGCCCGTTGGTGGTATCGTCTTCCCGCGCCTCCTCCAGACGTTTGATCAGGACGGGCAGCGTGGGGAAGAGGTCGATGCGATGCTCCATCAGCGTGTTTTTCAGCGTGGTCAGGATCTTGTCTTGCAAATGCAGGAGGTGCGTGTGGCTGGAGAGCCGCGTCCAGCATTGGATACGCAGGGTGACGCCGCCGTCGCCGAGGGAGGCAACCAGCGTTTCTACGGGCGGTTCGTGCAAAATATCCTCAATCGAGTGCAGGCTGTGCTGAATGATGCGTTTCACCTCGTCGAGATCATCATCGTAGCCCACAACGATCTCATAGGTCAGGCGGCGCTTGTTAAAGGCTGTATTGACCGTCACCGATTGTGTGAAGAGGTCGGTGTTGGGGATGACGACGCGGCGACCGTCGTAGGTCTTGAGCGTGGTGGCGCGGGTCTGGATATCTTCGACCGTCCCCTCGAAGTCGGCAACCGCGATCTGATCGCCAATCTTGAAGGGCGCGGTGAGCAGCAGCAGAATCCCGGCAAGGAAGTTCTGGAACACGTCGCGGAAGGCGAAACCGATGGCAATACTACCGATGCCGAGCAATTGAATGAGGTCGCCCGGCTTAAACGAGGGAAACACCACCGCCAGCGCGATCAGTAGCCCGGCGACGATAACACCGGTTTGCGCCAGCTTGCCCAGGATCATGCCCAGATTGCGGGCCTTCTGTCGCCGCTCGGTCAGGCGAGTGACAAAAAACTGAGTTCTACGGGCGAGGTAGTAAAAAAACATGAAAATCAGCAAAGCGAGCAAAAGATCGGGCAGCGCGGCAATGAAACCATTGAGCATATCAACGAGGGTTGTCCAGGCGCGTGCAAAGTCCATAACGGCTCCTTCTAGCAAAGTCGATACGCTGGCCGATCACCGATGCCTGAAGCTGATGTGTCAACGGTGGAAACATACATCCCCTTCTACCTGACGTGTCGTTGCGCATCCTCTGTCCTATACCTGAGTATACACCGACACCCATGCTAATACAAGTAGCCCGCTCTATATGCTCCCGCTGTACGTATCCCTGTTGCCTGATCTTCTGCTTCAATCCTCCCCAATTCGTAGTCGCGTGACTTTATCGCGCTCTCGAATGGCATCACAAGCCAGCCCAGGCGCGATAAAGTCGCGCGGCTACGAATTGGGGAGGCTTCCCGATCCTGGTTATAATCACTTACCTGAAAGTTTGCGCATGAGGCGTGCCAACGATAGGAACGCGCCGATGATTCCATGTGGCCCGTATGGTTCGTATGCTTGCAGCCGCGTAACGCGTCCATCTGCAGCCTCAAAGATGAAGACCTGGGGAAAATCTCGCTGCATCCCTTCTCTTATGACATGATGTGTTGCCGTCTCTACCGCCGCACATCGCCCATTCTCAGATTCGCAATAGTTTACAATGGTATAGCCAAACGAGAGCATGCCGCCCATCGCCTCGCGCATGCTCTCTCTGACGACCGCTTTCCCCTGCATACGCGATACCGGGAAATGTGGGTCGATGAGAACGACATCATCGGCAAAGAGGCGCATCAGCGCTTCCAGGTCCTTCGCCTCAAGTGAGGCAAAGGTATCTGTTACAAGATTACGTAATGTTACGCTCATCATCTCCTCCGGTTGTTAAGTGCTCAGTTTGAGCGAAACAGCTATCAAGAAGCAGGCAAAGGCCAGGATGATTGCCCAAACCCCAACAATATGAAAGCGCTCTGCATGGGTGACTTGCGCCTTCCAATCCTGGGGTGGCGCGTTGAGATCCCAATCGACGGTGGCGCTATTGATCGGGACGGTGCCAACGACCCTGATGGCGATCCAGATCAGGAGGGCAACCACGCCGACGCAGCGGTATCCAAAGCCCGGCGTGCTGCTGTTCAGAGCCGTGAGCGTAATCCCCAGAATGGCTGTCGGCGCAAAAAATGCCGGAACCAGCACACGCAACTTGAGTACCAGCGCCTTACGGAGTTGGAGCTGCGCGTGGTCGGGAAGCTGCTCGGCGGGTTCGCGTACTCCATAGTGGATGACAAACTCGACACCAGCCAGCATGCCAGCGAAGAAGAGATTCACGAATTCAAGCAGGTTTGGCAGATTCATGATCCTTGTTTTCCTTTCATTTATTGCCCTCCATCACATCTTTTGGAAGAACATCGAAGCGCTTACTCGTCCCAATTTCAGAGGCGTTCGTAATGAGCCGTTGAATATCGGCCAGAAAACGATCCATCTCGCCCTCAGCAAATCCTCGTTTCAGGTTTTGCTCGAAATCTTCTACTGCAACAGCCAGGGTATGAGAGATATCTCTGCCTTCATCGGTGAGATAGACTTTGACCACGCGACGGTCTCCGCGATCATGGCGACGCTCCACCAGCTCGATTTGTTCCAGCCGCGAGACGATACCCGTCGCCGCCGGAGCATCGACGCCGCGCTTCTGGCTCATTGTGCCGATCGTCATACCTTCCTGCACGAGCAGCAGCGACAAGGCTCCCCACTGTGGCGGGGTCACGACATACGGCTTGCCACGCTCCTCGCAATGGCCGCGCAGCACTTCCGCGTAGGCATAGGTGATGCAGCGCTCCGCATAGAAGAGCCAGTACGTGAGCCGACCGCGATTATCATCAAGAGGTAAATCCATCGTTTCCCTTTCCATACTAAATATTTTCCATTACCAAATATTTGCATGCAAGCATTTATATGTGCGAAGAATAAACGATGGATCGTCTTTTGTCAAGGCTTTGGCGGGTGAATTAAGAACTGCTCCATGCAGAAATGGATCATTTGACAATTGTTTGTTGACCGGGCATACTTTATGAAGAGCATCAAAAAACATGTAATCGAAGGAGCATTCAGTATGTTCGCGCATTATTGAC
>JAICIM010000475.1 GCA_025928885.1 Ktedonobacteraceae bacterium
CTCCTCTCGCTTGGTCACCGCCGCATCGCTGTTATTAGAGGGGATGCCGATCTTCGCTGTAGCCGGGATCGCGTCGCAGGCTATCGCGCGGCGCTGGAAGACGCAGGAATACCTGTTGAACCAGAATTGGTACGTCATGGCCAATTTTCACAACAAACTGGCTATGAACAAACCCGCGCATTGCTCGATTTACCGCAACCTCCAACAGCCATCGTCGCAGGTTGCGATGCTCAGGTAATGGGTGTTTATAGCGCATTACGCGAACGCGATCTCAGCGTCCCCAGCGATATGAGTGTTATCGGCTTCGACGATGTACCTATCGCATCCATTGTCACACCCGCTCTGACTACCATTCGCCAGCCACTTGTCGAGATGGGACGCGTCGCAACCACCATGTTACTACGCTTGATCGCAGAAGAGCCGCTCGATAGTATGCGTGTTGAGCTAACCACAACTCTAGTGGAGCGTGACTCATGCGCCCCATTCTGTTCCCTCAATGCGAAAAAGTAGCCTTCTGCTCATTCAATAAACTATCCCATCATTCCATATGAAAGGAGATAAAAAGGCAGATCTACACATGCTCGACAAAACACTGCAATGTCAGCAGTCTTTTGTAAAATAATCCCATTACATCGGTATTTTTTTATCTGATTTCAACGTGTTACAGTATGCCAGATCTTTTCGTTCGATCTGGCCGGCAGAGATGCCAGGGAGACAGTGCTATGCAAGCAAAAGTATCACGTCGTGCTTTTCTAGAAATCGCAGGAGCGACCGCGCTCACAACTTCACTCGCGGGTTGTTTTGGCGTCGGTGGTAGCCAGCAGACCTCCACTGGAGGCAGTAGCGGTGGAGGCAACTCAGCCATCACAATCTGGGATATCCGTACTGGCTCTCAACAAAAAGTTGTACAAGACGCCGCCAGCAGGTTCAACTCCAAGCATACAGACATCCACGCGACCATCAATTTCTTCCAGAATGACCCCTATAAGCAAAAGCTACAAGTAGCAATGGGAGCACACAATCCACCTGATATCTTCATCGGTTGGGGTGGTGGCATCCTCAAAACCTACGTTGATGCCAACGATGTCTATGACCTCACCTCCGATTTCAACGCCGATAGCGCCTGGAAGAATCGCTACCTTCCCTCGGTTCTAACTGCCGCGACTTTCGACGGCAAGCTCTACGGTGTGCCTAACAGTGGCGTGCAGCCAACATTGTTCTACTACAACAAAGATCTGTTCAATCAGTACCACCTGTCGGCCCCTAAGACCTGGAATGATCTACTTAACGTCATTAATACGTTAAAACAACATAATGTCATTCCTATTGCACTTGCTGGTGGCAGCAAGTGGCCGTATCTGATGTATGAGCAGTATCTTGTCGATCGCTACGGCGGGCCGGATGCGTTTAATGCCGTTATCGCCAATCAGAAAAACGCCTGGTCGCAGGACGCCTTCATCAAGGCCAACACCGCTATCCAGCAGCTAGTGAATATGGGTGCGTTTGGCGGCTCCTTCTCTTCGGTCGTCGCCGACACCAACCAGGACGCGGCGCTGTTGTATACCGGGAAAGCTGCAATGATGTTGCAGGGCAACTGGAACTTCCCGGTGATCCAGACGGGTAGCCCCGAATTTATTCAAAGCGGCAAGCTGGGCTGGTTCCCCTTCCCTGCTGTCGAAGGTGGCAAAGGCGATCCGGGGGATATCGCTGGCAACCCCTGCAATTTCTATTCCATTTCCAAAACGGCCAAATCTACCCAGAGCTGTGTCACCTTCCTCAAAGACGCTGTACTGGATGACCAGGAGGTCAAGGACTTTATTGCGGTTGGGGCCATTCCAGCGGTACAGGGACTTGAATCCCAGCTCTCCAGCGCGAAAAACAGTGAGTGGCTGCTCTTCAATTACCAGATGGTCCAGAAGGCCCCACACTTCCAACTGTCGTGGGATCAGGCACTCCCGCCTCAAGCGGCTCAGGCGCTGCTCACCAATCTGGATCAGTTGTTCTTGAAACAGATCACGCCACAACAGTTCTCGGACAACATGAATAAGACCATTACCGCCTCCTAAGCATCTCTTTCACATGCCGGGGACGTTGCGCCTGCCACGGTGCAACGTCCCGCTTAGCAATTTAGCAGATAGGAGAGTGCCATGAGCGCTTCGATACAGGCTTCAAATGCATCAAAAGCAGCACAACGAGCAAATTGGGTGGCGGTACTCTGGGCAACGCCAGCGCTGGTCTTTTACACCATCTTCGCGCTGGTTCCCATGCTCATAGCGCTTTACCTGAGCTTTACTGATTGGAACGGTCTCTCACAGGAAACATGGGTCGGACTGAAAAACTGGATCACCCTGCTTTCTGACGGTGTTACCGGACATTCCCTCCTTCTAACCATTGAGATGATGATTCTCAGCTGGGTGATACAGACGCCCTTCAGCCTGCTCCTCGGCGTTTTCATGGCTGGCGTCCAGCGCTATCGCGCAGTCTTGAGCGTCTTCTACTTTATCCCGCTGCTTTTCTCAACCGTCGCCATCGGCCTGACCTGGCAGTCTATCCTTGATCCAAACTTTGGCCTGCTCGACATCCTGTTAAAATCCATTGGCCTTTCCAGTTTCGCCAAAGGTTGGCTGGGCGATCCCAACCTGGCGTTTTATGTCGTCCTGGCTCTGATCTCCTGGCAGTTTATCCCATTTCACGCGCTGCTCTATCTGGGGGGTGCTCGCCAGATTCCAAAGGAGATCTACGAGGCCGCCAGACTTGATGGAGCCGGGCGCGTCCAGCAGTTTTTTGCAATCACGCTCCCTCAACTCAAATACACCATCATCACCTCGACAACGCTGATACTGACCGGCTCTCTCACGTACTTCGATCTGATCTGGGTGACGACGCAAGGCGGTCCCGGCTATGCCACTCGTGTCTTGCCGCTCCAGATGTATATTACCGCTTTCCAGAATCAATCAGTGGGTTATGGCAGCACGTTGGCCGTCCTCCTGGCAGTCTTCGGCATTGTCCTCTCGCTGCTCCTGCTGCGCTTTAGCGGCTTCACCAAAATGTCCAGCCAACTCGAAGGGCTATAAGCTATGACGATACCAAATATAGGGAGGGCGTAGATATGCGTGCAAGTATGTCTGTAAACGCTACTGAGAGACACCTTGAGAAACATACACGTCGTTGGGGAGGATGGGGAGAGATCATTCCAGCTCTGTTGGGCATTATCTGGCTCGTGATCGCATTCTATCCAATCCTCTATATGATCATGACCAGCCTCCGCTCACAAACAGGTTTTTTTGCGGAAAGTCCCTGGCTACCACCAACACACCCATCACTGACAAACTATCAAGATGTGCTGGATAATGATTTCGGCCTCTACTTTACTAATAGCCTTTTTGTGACCGTTATTAGTGTGGTATTGATTGTCGCCGTTTCTTTGTTCGCCGCCTATGCCATTTCCAAGATTCGCAATCGCTTTACACAGTTTGTCTTTAACTTGTTCCTGTTGGGATTAGCAATTCCTCTCCAGGCCACCATTATTCCCATCTACGCGATGATCACCAATATGCACCTGTATGATACACTCTTTGCGCTGATCTTGCCATATGTGGCTTTTGGTATTCCGCTCTCGGTGCTCGTGCTGGTGACGTATATCAGAGATATCCCGAAAGAACTGCATGAATCGATGATCCTGGATGGTGCCGGGCATTTTCAGATTTTGCGCAGTCTGGTGCTGCCACTCTCGCGACCGGCCATAATTACGGTGATCATTTACCAGACGATCCAGGTCTGGAACGGCTTCCTGTTCCCATTAGTGCTCACGCAGAGTCCCAATATTCGCCTCCTCCCGCTGGCTCTGTGGAACTTCCAGGGACAATTTACGACCAACGTCCCGGCGATTATGGCGGCGGTCATTCTTTCAGCAACACCGATCATCTTGCTCTACATCTTTGGCAGGCGCCAGTTGCTCGGCGGCTTAATTGCAGGCTTTAGTAAATAGAGAGGCTATATATGTCGAACAATAATATATTGCAAACACGCGGGACACAAATTGTGGACGGACAGGGCCAGCCTGTCACGCTGCATGGCTGCGGTCTGGGCGGCTGGATGAATATGGAGAACTTCATCACAGGCTATCCCGCCAACGAAGAGGCTCAACGAGATGCCGTTCGCCGCGTGCTTGGCAACGAGAAATACGAACTTTTCTTTGATCGCTTCCTGGAATACTTTTTCGGCATTGACGATGCCCGGTTCCTGTCCTCCATCGGCTTCAACCTGCTCCGGCTCCCCATCAACTATCGCCATTTCGAGTCCGATATGGAGCCGTTTGTACTGAAAGAAGAAGGTTTCAGACATCTGGATCGCGTGATCGAGCTGTGTGCTGAACAACAGATCTACACCATTATCGATCTGCATGCCCTGCCCGGCTACCAGAACCAGGACTGGCACAGCGACAATCCCACCCATAAAGCCTTCTTCTGGCAGCATAAACACTTCCAGGATCGCGTTGTGCATCTCTGGGAGGCCATCGCCCGACGCTACAAGGACAATCCCTGGATTGCGGGCTACAATCCCATCAACGAACCGGGTGATGTCAACGCAGAAATGATCATCCCCTTCTATCAGCGGCTCTATCAGGCGATTCGCGCCATCGATCCCAACCATCTCCTCTTCCTGGAGGGCAACCGCTACTCGACCGAATTCCATATGTTTACTGAGACGTGGCCCAACACTATCTATACCGTCCACGACTACGCTCTCCCCGGCTTTGTCGATGGTGGCCCCTACCCTGGTATTTCGCGTGGAGAGTATGTCGATAAGGAAGTATTAGAGCAGACTTTTTTGCAGCGAACAGAGTACATGCGGCAGACGGATACGCCAATCTGGGTGGGCGAGTTTGGGCCGGTCTATGTGGGTGAACCAGCCGCCGATGCTATGCGCTATCAGGTGTTGCGCGACCAGTTGGAGATCTACCAGCGCTATCATGCAAACTGGGCCATCTGGACCTACAAGGATATCGGCTTGCAGGGCCTCGCCTATGCTGCACCCGACTCGCCGTGGCGCAAGCTGCTGCAACCGGTGCTTGAGAAAAAGGCGCGGCTGGGCGTCGATGAGTGGGGCGGTGTCGATACGCAGGTTCGCCATATCATGCAGCCAATCGAGGAGACATTCGCGAAAGAGTTTCCCAATTACAATCCCTTCCCGTTCGGCGTTCACTGGCAGCTCACGCGCGTGGTACGAAATATCCTGCTGGCAGAACCGATCCAGGAAGAATTTGCCGCATTGTTTAAGGGCTTGAACGAGCAAGATATCGACACGCTCATGCGATCTTTCCAGTTCAAACAGTGCGCCCAGAATACCCAATTAATCAGTATTCTCTCGGCTGCTGCTCTATAACGAGGACGAACTAAAGCAACAGGGAGGGTACTTCGTTTAATCGGGATTCTCTCGGCTGCTGCTCTATAACGAAGATGAACTAAAGCAACAGGGAGGGTACTTCGTAGCTGCGCGACTTTATCGCGCCTGGTTCACCAACCTCAAACGTGGCACCAGGCGCGATAAAG
>JAICIM010000597.1 GCA_025928885.1 Ktedonobacteraceae bacterium
AACGCTCACAATCGAGATCTGCGCCACCGTCAAACCCACGTTATAGGCGATAAAGGCAACAGTATCGATAATCCCAATTGCGCCAATATACCACCAGATGCGACCACGAGGCAGTTTCAGCGGTTGTCCAACCAGGGGAGCACAGGCAGCCAGCAGGCTTGCTGTGAGCAGGCGTGTGAGCCAGGTCGTCGTGATGGCTCCCAGAGCGTGGTTGACGTAAAAGCCGAGTATCCAGAAAGAGACGCCATAACTGAAGGAGGCGATAATCGCCCAGAGCACGCCCGGCGGCAATCCTGCCCGCACACGATCCTTACGACGCGCAAAGGCACTTCCCAAAGGCGTAGCCACCAGCACAACGCCAGCCAGCGCAACCACCAACCCTGCAATATGGAGCTGACTGACCACCTCGCCGGTCAGAAAAGCCAGCGCCGAAGTGATCGCCGCATAGCAAGAAGTAATCGGCGCAACGACCATCAAAACGCCGATCTCATAGGAGCGATAGAGCGTCAACGATCCCAGAATACTCAAAAGAATCGCCAGCACAGCCCATGCCCAGGGCTGCCAGGACGTGCTGGCGAGTAACGCCACCAGTTGACCCGTTCCGATAAGATAGACGCCAAGCACAACAATACCAAGCAACTGAATAAAGAAGAGCGTACGATAGGTGCCGATCAAACGAGCCGAGAAACGAACGAGAAAATCAGCAGTACCCCAACCAAACGCGGCCACCAGGCCAAAGACAATGCCCATAGATCCCCTTTAATATATTGGACAGAACTCTGCTATCCCTCTACCCAACGAATAACCCCTTGATAAACCGAACAAAGAAATATCATAACACATACAACATCCCATTCACGTAACCGATGATGAAGCTCTTGACAAAGAAAAACTGCCGCTTATAATTAATAGATAGACCGTCTGTTTATTAATGAAAGGAAAACAATGGCACGAACGGTGAAAGCGGAAGAGTTTGCCTCAAAGCGTCGGGAGATTCTGAATGCGACGCAGCGACTGGTCTTGACCAAAGGATACGAGCAGATGTCGATTCAGGACATTCTAAACGAGGTCCAGATTTCCAGCGGAGCTTTTCATCACTACTTTGCCTCACGTGGGATACTGCTCGAAGCATTCATCGAACATATCAAGCAACAGTCGGGAGAGCCGCTTTTGCGTATCGTGCAGAACCCAAAACTTTCCGCCATCGAAAAGTTACAGGGCTTCTTCGACACGCTGGATCGCTTGCGAATCGAGCACAAGGCCGAGGTGGTCAGTATAGGCCGCGTCTGGTATTCCGACGACAACGCTATCATTCGCCAGAAAGTGGATGAGGCGGTGATGGCGATGCGAGCGCCGTTGCTCACTGAGATCGTCCAGCAGGGCATTCGCGAGGGCGTCTTCACTGCCACCTATCCCGATCAAGCGGGCGAAGTCATCATGTCGTTGTTGCAGGGCATGGGCAACACGCACGCTCATCTGCTCCTCTCATTTGAGCAGCAGCGCGATGATGCCTTCGATGCCGCTCAGATCAAAAAGATCGTCGCAACCCACGCGGCCTATATGGATGCGATAGAGCGAATCCTCGGCGCACCCTCACATACGTTCTATCGCGCCACCATCGCAGCGGTAAAATTCTGGGTGGGGGCAATACGAGAGAGCAATCCGACGTGACAACATGCACGTGACAACAAATACGTGCCTTCCAACGTTGTACAAGCGAGCAAAGGCACGCAGCAGAAAAAGGATGGGGATCTTATGAACAATCTCATCATCTCAACAGCAAAAACCTCTATTATCGGTCTTCTTGTATTCGGGCTACTGCTTTTTCTCCCGGCGGGAACACTCGCCTACTGGCAAGGGTGGGTCTTTCTCATCGTCTTCACGATCTCAACACAAGCTATCGGCATCTACCTGTTGCTCAAAAATCCAGTACTCCTTGAGCGACGTGAGCGAGTGGGACCGTGGAATGAACAAAGGCCCGTGCAAAAAATCATCATGTCCTTCACGCTGATTGCCTGTATTGCCCTGTTCGTATTCTGTGCGCTCGACTATCGCTTCGGCTGGTCTCCCGTGCCTGCGTTGGTCTCGCTGATTGGCGATGTGCTGGTTGCGCTGGGACTGCTCATCAACCTCATCGTGTTTCGCGAAAACACCTACGGAGCTTCAACAATCGAAACATTTGCAGGCCATGAAGTCATATCAACAGGACTATATGCTATCGTTCGCCATCCTATGTACGTAGGCGTTCTCGTGATGATGATAGGTGTGCCACTCGCGCTTGGCTCCTGGTGGGGACTGGTCATTATTGCGCTGATCGTGTCAGTGCTTATAGGGCGTATCCTTGATGAGGAGAACTTGCTGAAGAAAGACCTGCCAGGATATAGCGCATATACGCAAAGGGTGCGTTACCGCCTCGTACCTTATGTCTGGTAAAGTATCTTTCGCGAAAATCATTATCGCGCCCGAGCCACATTTGTTGAAAATGGCCCGGACGCGATAAACGCTTACTTCATTGATTATGCAAATAAATGCTTATGATATAACCTAGTTTCCGTTCGTTGTTTTTGTTGTTTTCGTTGCTGTCGCGGTTGGCACGGTTTTCGTTGCTGTCGCGGTTGGCACGGTTTTCGTTGCTGTCGCGGTTGGCGCAACTGCGGTTGGCGTAATTGCCACTGTTGGCGTGCCAGTGACGGTTGGCGTACCAGTGACGGTTGGCGTTACCGGCAAGGTTGGCGTTGGCGGTATAGGGGTCCACGTTGGCGGGACAGTAGGCACAACCGGGGTGACAATGGCAACCTGCATGTTTACCATTGTGGGCGTCGCGCTTGGCTGGGGTGTTGGTGTTCCATTCTGCGTAGTCGTGGTGGCCGTTGTCGTAGCCTGAGTGGAAGGCGTTGGCGTGCCATTAGCAGGCATTTGCGCCGCTTGATTTTTCATCATCATAAAGCCCAGGCCCGAAAATATCAGAATGACCGCCACAAAACTGACAATACCAGCCTTTGTAGCCTTCCTTTGCCGTCCATACCAGCCCAATGCTCCCGTCCTTGATATCGTTTGCTGCTGCTTTGGTGGCCCAAACTGCCCCGGCGGAGAGGGAGGATATGAATTATTGTTAGGCGGATATTGCATATGTTTCCTCGCTTCGTATTTTATTATGTAGTATCTCAATACTTCTATATGCAGGCTCTACACTCATCACAACGTAAGGAGAAATGGCTGGTAACGCAAGGGTAGCAATAGTAATGTATGAATAAAGATCAATAGAAGCGTCAGATATTATCTTCACAGATCGGATCAACGACTCGCAGGCATATACCATTGGTTGTTTTCTGCCTCATGATGGCTTGAACACGATCCACACGTGAATCCAGCGCAGAGCAGCGCACCACGCGAGCATCCTCCTGCAATACCAGTGGGTCCAGATGGCGGGCTTTCAATGAAAATTTCTCGCCGTTGCCAGTTGTATCCTCGATCACCTCTAAGGCTGGCTGTAAATATTGCAGATAACGGTCAATATCTGGATGGTGCAACGCCTGTAAACGTGCGAACAGCTCGGCATCTTGTAGAAATAGATCTTCTTTTCGCACCCCACCATTGGATAGCGCGAGGCGGAGTGCTGCGGCGAGCTGCTGATTGGCGAACAATTCGCGAGGATGCAGAAATAGCTCAAGGACCAGACGAGCATAGTACTCTGTAAACCAGAGGGCCGCATCCAGACTGCGACAGACGATTTTTCCCCCATAATTCTGTAATTGGGCGAGAAACGCTTGAACAGATATATCATCGATAAAGCCGATACGCAACAGGTCGCGCAGCGTATAATCGATGCGATCAGCACAGAGATCAGGCATCGGCTGCTCCAACAACGGCCATCGCTCAAGGGGCAAAATATCATCGCTAGAGAGGTCGTGCTGCTGCAAAATAGCCGGAATAGAGGAGCTTTCTATCACATGCATAAAATGTTGCTCGTGAAAATCCTCTGTACGATTGTCTAGAGCAAAGTCAACAACATGTGAGAAGGCGGTATGCGCGACATCGTGCAGCAGGCCCGCCACCTGCTCTTGCACGCTCCCTCCCAATATGCGGATCAACAGCGTGACGCCAACAGAATGTTCATAGCGTGAAACGTCGCGCTTCTCACGCACCAGAAACGAGGCCCCCGACACATGCACGCCCTGAATGCGTTGCAGGGCCGCAGAATGTAATACTTCAATTAACACTGGCTCATGTAGGTGATGGCTTCCATAGACGGCATCATGGATAAGCATATTTTGTACTTCTCCTCTCCGCGTTATAACACACTGATAGGGTCGATATCGATTTCCCAGCCGGGGGCATCGACGACGCGCAACAGGCGATGCAAATCGGGACCACGTACAACCATCTGCCAGCGATACTTGCCGCGCAACCGCTCCATCAG
>JAICIM010000335.1 GCA_025928885.1 Ktedonobacteraceae bacterium
AGTTTTCTCTGCTGGTCGGTGAAGCCAGTTGATGTGTGACATCAACAAACAACCTCCCACCAGCTTTAAACATGGGTCGCAACGCTGTTAGCTGGAATAAAGACAATCCCAATGGTTTCATGGGGGCGGTCATCATCTGTTGATGGCCGACAGATATATAAATGTGATTTGCTTGATCGTTTGCTTCAGGGATGGGGTATAAAGTAGTGATTGGCCGACTCTGAACGATATAAAATGTATCATCAACCAGACACCATTCGATGTCCTGGGGACAACCGAAATGCTTTTCGATCTTTCTGCCTATACGCTCAAGCTGCAAGATCTGCTCATCCATCAGTACCTGCTTATTCTGCCTCCCAGGCTCAATTTCATGTTCTTTTGTACCACCATCTTTTAAAGCATAAACAGCCAGCTTCTTGGTGGATATCTTCTTCTCGATAATCTTGCCGTTACGCACTTGATAGCTATCAGCATTCACCAGGCCGGAGACTAAGGCCTCTCCAAGCCCGAAGCTGGCATCAATGGATACCACCTTTCTATGAGAAGTGACGGGATCAGCGGTAAACAGAATTCCAGCCACCTGCGGGAAGACCATCTTCTGAACAAGCACAGACAGATGGACTTTACGGTGGTCGAAGCCGTTTTGAAGGCGGTAAGTTATTGCTCTCTCGGTAAATAGCGATGCCCAGCACTTGCTGATATGCTTGAGGATGGCATCCTTGCCGAGAATGTTCAAATATGTATCCTGCTGGCCTGCAAAGGAAGCTACAGGTAAATCCTCGGCAGTTGCGCTGGACCGTACTGCATAGGCATTGTTTGCATCAAGCCTGGAGAGGTGGTGGGTGATCTCTTCCTGAATGTCTTGAGGGATGGCTACCCCTGCGATGATCCTGCGAATCTCCCCACTCAGTTGACTGATTTTATCCCGGTCTTTTGCCTTTAGAAGCGCTAACTGATCAAATAATTCGTGAAGCGACGACGTTTTTTCAATAATTCTTTTAAAGGCTTCAGTAGAAATACAAAAGCCATCCGGTATGTGTATTCCTTCAATCGTGGATAGTTCCCCCAGGTTTGCGCCTTTGCCCCCAACGAGCATGAGTTTTGATTTGTCAATATCCTGAAAATCAAGCACATAGGAACTCATATCTTTTTACCTCCTCTGGCAAATCCTTCTGAGTATAAGGGAAAGAGCGCAAAAAAAAATCGTCCAAAAAGGCAGTGTGTGAGTAGACAAGAGGTGATACAATTAAAGTGAGAACAAAGAGCCACAGCTAGTACACTAATAGGCAAACCTCCTGGTGATGTGCCACCTCAAAACTTATCCTACAGCCCTACAATGCATTGAATTTAGCCGTAGAGAGCGCTGAGTATTGCTATCCTCTACTACTACTTAGAAGGTTCCCTGGTTCGAGCTATCTGAAGCAGTTTGCAGATATCGAGCGTTATTATGGCAGTTCAGATGCTATTTTCTCGCAATCCTGAAAAACAGCAAGGTTTTACAAGACAATCTTCAGGGAGCAAACTATACTAGAAGATGTTATCCAGGTGTAGCCGACGATCTGTGATATTGCTTAACGCTAACGACAAGTCTCTGACTATATATCAAAGGGACTTCATAGGAATAGTGAAATGAGCCGCAGGCATGAGTGATTGAGAAGAGAGGAGCGCGATGTCTTTTCAGTCTGTAGACAGGCATTCGCATTCATGAGATATGCAAACAATATCTTCGACACAACAAACCATTGTTGATCGTCTTTTTGGTTGGTGGTATATTCTTGCTGCTCCATCAACCCCGTCGGACACTTTTCTTGCCCATCGAGGAAAGTTCATAAGCCTCGTCCTGTTCATTGAGATTATGAGTAGCCTGCCCGGTTACTTTGCCGTATCCAGTCCCCTGTTGTTTATTCCCCTTACGATCAGCATAATTACGCTGGCAGTGGGTGTCTTTTTGAATCGCATGGGCAAGTCTGTAGCCGCAGGTGTGCTTGTGGTAGTAATTCTCGAAATAAGCATGTTGTTCTACACCTTGAGTGTTGGAGGGATGAAGCCTGAATTGTCTCCCAGCGCATTGCTACGGCTCATCATTCTGATGCAACCCGCCGTCCTTGCTGTTGCATTCTTCCCGGCCCGAGCCTCGCTATTTATCGGGGCGTACAATTGTGCCTGCGTGGAAGTGGCTCTTTTTTTTCTCCCAAAGACTCCAGAGATGGTATATGATCTCTCCATATCGGGTTTTGCCATCTATTATGTTCCTATCAGCATTCAACTGCTCGTCGTATTGCTCAGCACGTTATGGGCCAATAGCACGCTGCGGGAAATGAAGCGAGCAGCCCATGCAGAAAAAGTGAGCAAGCTGGCTCAGGATATCATGAGTAATCCTACCCTGCTCAAACAGGTATTGATGAGATTGCAAAATGCTGAGCAACCACCATCTTCTGGACTAGATGATTGGTCATCGGAACTCTGGTATTGAACCCTGGCAAACGGGCTTGTTTTATCGAAAACCGAGTAGATGCATCGTAAGGGTATACTGAAGGATTCCTAAAAAACCAAGCAGAAAGCCTCCCACCAGAAAAGTTGCGAAAATGATGGTCATCATCCAGTCTCGCCAGTCAAACTTCGTCGGTTCCAGTTCGGTACGATGGTCGATATCGTAGCCAAACCCGCGCGACATCATCGCTGCTGCCATCGCCTCTGCTGCTTGAAACGAACGAAAAAAGGCGGGAATGGAGATCGAGGCGTAGGCGCGGAAGCGAGCGATGGGGTTGGAGGTCTGCACCTTCCAGGCCCTTGACTGCTGAGCCTCCATGACCGAGATTAATTGCCCCACCACAACAGGGATATAGGCAATGGTCATTGAAAGCGCCATATAGCCGATGAGATGGGCTGTAGCGGCTTGAGGAGGTCGCCAGAAGGCGATATTGGGCTGTTCATTAAATCGAATTTAATGGATATAGCAGGCCCAAGCACTTTATATATGGATGGACCAACTGGAAATGCCTCGGCAACGTTTACCATTTAGCGTGAAGTTTGCTCGACCATATTAATTACAGGAACGATATTTTGCTAATTTTCTAACTTAGTGAAATATCATTCCTGTACCCTTCTAACACAGCTATATGCTATTTGGATCAAGCTCGACGCCGTAATCTTGCCTGGCTTGCTCAAGACTGATGTAGCCATTGCGCACGTCTTCAATAACTGCCTCGATGGGAGATCCCCAGCCGCCCCCCGTTCCCGTCACGAGTCGGGCTACCTCACCACGCTTGAGGGGATAGCGGGCGCACTTGCCCAGTACAACCTCACGCCCGTCGTGGTGGAAGATGCGGACCTCGTTGCGTGATCCTTCCCGACCTCCCTCCACGCCCCAGGGGACGTATTTATGGCGGCCAAAAGTAGCGGTCAGGGTGAGATCGACGGCGGCGCGGTAATCCCGGATACAGCCGCGCCCGCCCTGATGCAGCCCGGCTCCGGCCTCAGCGCTCGTATCCAGTGCGTAGCGATCCACAATGATCCCATAGCGTGTCTCTGCCACTTCGATCGGGATGACGTAGGTTTCGCCGTCGCCCACGCACATCAAGCCCGATTCCCCATCTTTCTCAGCCCCAGCGCCCCAAGCACCGGCCTGTGGCTCGACCAGCAAGAACAGTTCGTTGGTGTCAGGATGTTGGCCTGCTAACACAACGCCGCACACTGAGAGAAAGTGACCGGCTGGAAGGCGTTGCGGGACGATGGGGGCAAGCGCCTTCCATACCAGGTCGGTGACATAGTTCATGGTTTCCCACCCAGTAGGTTGAGACTGCCGCCGGGCGCAGGGCGCTGAAGATTGTTCCGGGAGGGCAGATCACCTTGAGTGGTCGAAAGCAGCCTTCGTTGACGGCAATGGATGGACTGGTGATTGCCTTCAAGATCGTGCGTACCCCTGAGTGTAAGCCTGTCAGGGCGCAATTGATAGGTCCGGGAACCTGTGGATGGGTGCCTGTGAAGTCGCAGATAAACTCGTCCTCTTTGATAGTGACTTTCACATGCACAGGGAACGGGCCATTGCCGATGCCATCATCGTCAATCCAGTCTTCGGCTTCGTAGATTCCCTCTGGCAGCTTTGCCAGTTCAAGGAGCGTCATGCGTTCGCCGTAATCGAGTAGTGCCTCAATGGCATGTTGAACGACAGCGAAGCCGTATTTCGTGCATAGTTCGTGGAAACGCCGCTCGCCAAGATGGAGTGAAGCCGTCTGAGCGTACATATCGCCCAGGGTCATATCTGGTAGGCGGACATTGGCGGCGATCAGGTCGATCAAGCTCTGAACGGGCCTTCCCTCTTCGTACAGCTTGACGCAGGGGAACTGGAGTCCCTCCTGGAAGACTTCGGTTGAAGCGGTCGTCCAGGACCCCGGGTCTTTGCCGCCAACCTCCGTCCAGTGGGCTTTGCTGGCTGAGAAGGCTACCAGTTGCCAGTCATAGAAGATAGGGACGATCAACGAAACGTCGGAGAGGTGTGTGCCACCGCCGCCGTAGGGATCGTTGGTGATGATGACATCGCCGGGATGCAGGTCGTGTGGGCCGAATTTTTCGAGCGTGGACTGCACGGCAAAGGTGAGCGTGCCGAGAAAGCCGGTGACGCCATTGCCCTGAGTAATGAGTTGACCATGAGCGTCAACCAGCCCTGAAGCGTAGTCGAGTACTTCATAGATAATCGTACTCTTGGAGGTACGCTGGAGCGCGAGGAACATCTCATCGCCGATAGCCACGAGCGCATCTTTGATGATTTCTATCGTGAAGAGATCAACCTCCGAACGATTTGCCTGTTGTGCCATTTCAGCTCTCCGTTTCGATGATCAGATTACCAAAAGAGTCTACGTGGAGCTTCTGCTGAGGGAGGAGCAGTGTTGAGGCGGCGGCCTCCTCAATTACCGCAGGCCCTTCCAGCTTTGCACCCGCGCCCAGAAGTTCTCGTTCATATAGCCTGGTTTCATAGCGGCCCAGGTCGTCGAAATCGACCAGACGCGTCCCTTTGAACGCTTGTTGTGTGTCGGTATACGCGGCTATTTTCTGCAGTTCGGGTTTGCGCACGGGGCCGAAGCCGATCAGGTGCAGGTTCACAATTTCTGTCGGCGATTGCTAACGAAAGGTATAGAGCTGCTGATGCAGCTTATGAAACTGGTCCTCGATCTGGCTACGCTGCACCTCTCCCAGCTCTCCATTTGGAACAGGGACGCTTACCGTATGCTCCTGTCCCAGGTAACGCATATCGGCGGAGCGGACAAAGATGAGGTTGTTCGCTGCTACCCCTTCATCAGCAAAGACGGAGGGCATCTTCGCTTCTAAAGCGGCCCAGGCGGCATTAAAATCGCTCAATGCCATGTGAGCGGTGCGCATGAGTTTCGTTTGCACCAGATCGTGTCGCAGGTCGCTCACGAGCATGCCCCAGGCCGAGAAGTGAGCGGGAGCAGGCGGGATGATGACGCGTGGCACGCGCATATCTCTGGCGAGCGAAGAGGCGTGCATGGAGGCGCCACCACCGAAGGCGATCATGGCAAAATCGCGGGGGTCTCGTCCCTGGCGTACGGAAACCAGTTTGAGCAGGTGGATCATATTGGCATTGGCGATACGGATAATGCCCAGCGCGGCCTCTTCGATGCTCACCCCTAAAGGGCGGGCGATGGTTGCCATTGCTTCGCGTGCGCGTTCTACGTTGAGCGTGATGCTCCCGCCGAGGAAATAATCGGGATTGATGCGCCCAACGATGATATTGGCATCGGTCACTGTTGGTTCGGTTCCACCGCGATCATAGGCGGCTGGACCCGGTTCGGCTCCGGCACTGCGCGGCCCTACTTTGAGTGCGCCCGCAGGATCGAGCCATGCAATGCTACCGCCGCCCGCCCCGATCTCGATAATATCAACGACAGGCACCCGCAGTGGATAGCCAGCCGTTGTAGGGGTACGCTCAATAAAATAATCGCTGGTCAGTTTCACGGTGCTTTGCTCTACCAGAGAGGATTTGGCCGTTGTGCCGCCTATATCGAGCGTGATGCAATTTGGCTCACCTATTAGCTTACCGACCATCGCGGCCCCGATGACCCCGCCGACCGGCCCCGATTCAACCAGTTTAATAGGGGTTCGGCTCGCCATCTCAAAGCGCGAGACCCCACCATTGGACTGCATGGCGTAACGTGCCTGTCTGCCTATTCCTACTTCGTCGAGCCGGGTAGAGAGCGCGTCGAGATAGCGCCTCGCCACAGGCTTGACATAGGCATCTAATACGGCGGTACTGGTACGCGGGAATTCGCGCCATTCGTTGGTCAGTTCGTGAGAAGCCGTGATAGCAATATCGGGCCACTCTTCTCGCACGATAGCAACCGCTCGTTGTTCATGCAGCGGATTGGCGTATGAATGCAGGAAACAGATGGCGATGGCTTCAACGCCCTGGCGTCGGGCTTCCGCTACTGCCGCCCGCACGTCGTCTTCAACCAGCGGAGTCAGGATTTCCCCCTTATAGCTCACCCGTTCCGTGACTTCCAGGCGCAATCGGCGTGGGACAAACGGCTTTGGCTTGGTGAACAGGAGGTTGTAGAGATCCGGGCGGTTGGCCCTCTGGATCTCTAGCACGTCACGGAAGCCGCGTGTCGTGATTAATGCGGTGCTTGCCCCTTTGCGCTCGGTCAGCGTATTGATGATAACTGTTGTGCCGTGAGCCAGAAACAGTACATCGTGAAGTTTAGCCTCCTTTACAACGGTGATCACGCCCTCTTCAAAATGCGCGGGCGTGGTTGAAGTCTTTTTCAGGCCAACTTGCCCCGTTGTTTCATCAAGGTAAACAAGATCAGTAAATGTCCCACCAATATCAATTGCCGTTCGCGTACTCATGTTTTCCTCATATCAACCAGGGAGATCAACACTCAGATACCTTGAAGCAGGTTTTTGTGCAGGTAAACATCTTTAGAATTTAAACTACCATATTCAACACCAATTGACAATTGTAAGAAATATGACATGTAGAATCGAGACCACGTGGTAAAAACAGGTTGGTTCTCTATTTTTAGCTTAAAATCTTATAAAGATAGCCAAAATTGTCTCGACTAGTTACCCAACACATGCTATCCTGTAGTTTGACGAGTTGTTAAGTAACTCATGTTAACTCGTGTATTATTTTGCAAGGACGGCATCATGAGAACTTCACGCCTTCCCCTGCTTGCTGATAATCGTTTATTTTTGCCGGACGAAAGCGGAGCTACGCAAAATGTTGTGATTGTAGGATCAGATGCATGGTATGCCTGGCTACAATCTGAGACCGCGCGGTCGTTTACACTCAAGAACCAGCTGGGAACGTTCACAGTACGGCGTGAGCGTAAACGCAATGGATGGTACTGGTATATATATCGCAAGCAGCAGGGCAAACTTTACAAGGTCTATTTGGGGAAGGCAGAGGAGATTTCTAGCGAACGACTATTGATTGTTGTCGAGGAACTCTCGGTTCGCAGCGAGGGTGGTAACTCTCCGACGAGAGGTTTGCCCCGCTCTGAAGAGAAGTCTTCTCGGGCCGACGTAGATGACGAAAAGCCTTCGCTGCTATCTCAAACTGTTGCTCAGGCTGATGGGGTTGGGAAGCAGCATTTGCCGGTACAACGTTCACCCTTGATTGGACGTGAACAGGAGATTGTGCATATTTGTGTGCTCTCACCGACCGGCGAAGTGCGTCTGGTGACGCTGACAGGGACGGGCGGTATTGGCAAAACCCGGCTTGGTGTCCAGGTGGCTACCGAATTAGCGGGAAAATTTGCCAATGGCATCTTCTATGTTCCCCTGGCTTCCAT
>JAICIM010000521.1 GCA_025928885.1 Ktedonobacteraceae bacterium
GCGGGTGGAGACAACGCTTCTGGACAGTCACCCTCTACCAGTTCTCCGCGCAAGTGGAAAACAGGCAAGGTGACTGCATGAAAGAAGAATTCCCCAGGCTTCAGCCGGGGAAGTGTCAAATTCTCGCCAGTGAGGTGAAATAACATATAGCATCAATTCCTAACATCCTTCGGGTGCCGATTGCAAGGTTCGGTATCAAAGATGGCCGCTGCAAGCTACCAATTGCGCCCTTTGGCTACGCACCTCAACAAGCGCAGATCATCAACCAGAGCAGTAAATCAGCTTGCGGCCAACCAGCGTTGAGTTTGTTGATTAACAGGCTCTAGAAAGGATGTTACTATGGCAGATGAGGCACATCAATTTGGCAGTTGGCAACCCTGGCAGCCGCAGGAGGTTGCCAACTTTTTTGCCGCGCTCGATGTTCCCTGGTGGATTGCCGGTGGATGGGCCATCGATCTATTTCTAGGGACGCAGACTCGCAAACACGACGACATCGATATACAGGTTTTGCGGCGCGATCAAAGAGCCATTCGCACGCTGTTTGCAGAATGGGATCTACAGGAGGCGCATCCAACAATTCCTTTAAGTGCGTGGCCGTTTCGCACATGGGAACCCGATCAACCTCTCAGAGCTGGCGTTGATGATGTGTGGTGCCGTCCCAACAAGACCGCCCCCTGGGCCATGCAGTTTATGATTGCCGATACCAACGATCATCAGTGGCTCTGCCGCCGTGATCCAGGCATCACTCGCCCCATCACAAGCATCGGTCATCGCACCAGAGAAGGCATTCCATATATTGCCCCGGAAATTCAATTATTGTACAAAGCAAAGGGCAGGCGTCCCAAAGATGAAGCAGACTTTATGATGCTGCATCCACATCTCGACCAGCAGAGCCGCGCATGGCTGGTGCAGGCTCTCACCATCGTTCATCCTGGTCATCCCTGGCTCACTCATCTAGAGAATGCCTGATTACAAACAATGGGACGGCGCGACTGCTTGCGAAACTTCCCGCGCCGTCCCAGGCTGGCAAATCCCAATTATGGCTTCACCACGCACTGATAGCCAGTGCTGGGGCTGGCTCGTGTAGCTCACCATTCCAGCCAAATTGTTGCGAGAGCGCCTCGTGGCCGCGCTCAGTGATATGGACGGCGCGGCTGGATGGAGAGCGTTTGATCCACTCCAGAGCAAACAGGTGTTGTGCGAAGGCGGCGGCGAAGGCTCCGCCAATATGGCGACGGCGCTCGCTCCAATCGATATGGTGGGGGATAAAGATATAGCCTCGCTTCTCGAAACGCTTCGTATCAATGCCGAAGCGTTGTAACCATTGTTTGCCCACCTCATTGACCGTGTAGCCTTCGTCGAGCGCGACCAGCACCTCACGCTCAACCAGCGCCTGCGTTAGCCCCACACCGAGGATGCCGGCCAGATGATTGTAACACATGCGGGCAGAGCGAATCGCCTTCGACGACTCGGCCTCGCGCAAGGAGCGAACGGGGACAGTTGGGGCCAGCGGGGCCAGCGTTTCGAGCGCCTGCACAACGAGCGGATTGGCGATGCGGAAGTAGCGGTGGCGTCCCTGCTCCTCGACGACCAGCAGGCCGCTCTCCATCAGTTTTGTCAGATGATTGCTTGCCGTCGAAGAGGCCACACGCGCTCTGCGGGCCAGTTCTCCAGCCGGTAGCGCCCTCCCATCACTCAACGCAATCAACATATTGACCCGCGTCTGATCGGCCAGCAGCGCGGCAACCGAAGCAATATTGATATCTCCGTGCATCTCTGTCTCTCCCTTCTCTGAACTTTCCCTTAGTGTAGCATAAAAACATTTCGATGAAGCGTGAACTATTTTCACCTTATACTTGGATGGAACGTGCTATGAAGGAAGGAGAGATACATGACTGAGACACAAATACGACAGGAAGAGCAGCGGGCAATAGCAACGCCGCGAGGATTCGTCAAGCTGGCGATCCTGCTGGCGATCTGCCTGGGCTACTTCCTGGTCATTCTCGATACAACCGTCGTCAGCGTGGCGCTGCCCAGCATCGGACAGCAACTCGGTGCCAGCATCGCGCAACAACAGTGGATCGTTGACGGCTATACGCTGGTCTTCGCCTGCCTGCTGCTGACGGCTGGGGCGCTGGGCGATCGCTTCGGCAGCAAAAGAATGTTTGTGCTTGGGCTGGTAATATTCACAGGCGCTTCGGCGCTCTGCGGCGCGGCTCCCACGATCTGGCTGTTGCAGGCGGCCCGCGTTGTGCAGGGGGTTGGCGCGGCGCTGCTGGTCCCTTCGTCGCTCTCGTTGCTGAGCGCAGCTTTCCCTGAGAGTCGCGAACGAGCCAAAGCGATCGGCGTCTGGGGCAGCATTGGCGGTATCGGGGCGGGAAGCGGTCCCGTGCTGGGCGGCCTGCTCATCAACAGCTGGGGATGGCGCAGTGCCTTTTTCATCAATGTTCCCGTGGGCCTGCTCACACTGGTGCTGACGCTGCTCTATGTGCAAGCTGCGCCACGCTCACCGCGACGAGCGCTCGATTCAGGTGCGCAAGTGCTCGGCATTATCGCACTCGGCCTGCTGACCTTCATCTGCATCGAGGGCGGCGATGCGCTGGGCTGGACCTCGCCGTGGTTGCTGGCGTCCGCTGCTGGCTTTGTGCTGGCAACGCTGCTCTTTCTCCTGATCGAGCGGCGCGTCCACGACCCGATGCTCCCGCTTACCCTCTTCTCATCGCCGACGTTCTCAGCTGGCAACCTTGTTGGTTTCCTCATCAACTTCGGCTTTTATGGACAGCTGCTGCTGATGAGTCTCTACTTCCAACAGGTGCGCGGCTATTCCGCCCTGCTCACGGGGCTGGCGCTGCTGCCACAGGCGGGACTGATCAGCATCTCGTCATGGCTCTCTGGCCGCGTGACAGCCCATCATGGGCCGCGCATCCCAATGCTGATCGGGCTGCTGCTGGGGGCGAGTGGCCTGCTTGCAACGATGGCTGTGACGGGAGCAACGACCGCCTATCTCGTGCTTGCGCCCGCGCTGCTGGCAACGGGGCTTGGCATGTCGTTCACCATGCCTGCGATGACGGCGGCGGTAATTGCTGCGGCCCCTGCCGATCGTTCCGGCATTGCCTCGGCGGTTCTCAACGCCAGTCGCCAGGTTGGCGGCACGCTAGGGGTGGCCCTGCTGGTCTCGCTGGTGCGCCACGGCTTCATTGCGGGCCTACATCTGGCACTGGCCTGCGCTGGCGGCGCATTTCTCCTGGGTGGCCTGCTCACGTTTCTGTTTGTCAGGCAGCAGATACACAAGCAGTTTCACCATAGTTTGAATAATGGGCAGGAAATATAGCATTTTTCCTATCTATATCTTCTCATTATGTTCTCATGATACAGGTGTAGACTTTATCTCGAAATTTCTTTATCCAGGAATTTTGAGAGAATTTTGAGCAACTATGTGGAAGGAGAAGCGAGTAGTGAGGCAGATATATAAAATGCCACTCAATCAGATCCTCTATCAGATCAGGCATGCAGACGAGACAAAGCGCTTAATGGAAAGTATGATTGTGGAACGGGCATCGCAGCAGGAATGTTTCGAAGTGAGATATAACGAGCTGGTGACGCTGGCGGGCATGGGTATAGATTTTCTGCGCACGGCACAAGAAGGAGAGACGCTGACAACCGAATGGGTCGCCGAAGCTCATAGACTGGCTGCCAACGCTCTGCACCTGATCGAACACGGGACGCCTCCCCCGGCGGACAATCCTGCATAAAAGTGTTGGCGCGTGTTTTCTCGATTATACATTCACAAACGTACGAGAAAGTATGCGCCAACAACCGCATGCATCACGGGGCTAGAGGTGACTGGTGATGGCCCACCAGCCAAAGAATTTAATCGTATGGCCCCGATGCAGTTTGAGGACACCTGTCGCGAGTTGCAGTTGCTGTTCGCGCATCACATGGACAGCAACCATATGGTGTCCCTGCCTCATCGCCTGCACGTACATCTCGCGATACGGGTCTTCATCAGAAACAACGCTTGTTACCGCCTGGCGGATACGATCAAAGAGGTTCCAATGCTGTTCATGGGGGCCGAGCACCTCGACAACATCGGAGACACTGGAGAGCAGACAGGTATCCCCTTCGGCAAATCCCGTCTGTCGTAGCGCCTCAACCGCCTGCTGAGCATCCTCAAGACTATCGTGGATCGCAATAAGATGGTTGGTAGGGTAGGAAACGGTCTGGGCTGTTGCCTGCGATAACAAATGACCTGTCATGATACGCCCCCTTTCCGGGGTATAATCGAGCGCTTCTACATGACAAACTATGGCACCATCGGACATCTAGAGTAGACACTCATTAGGACGCTCACAGGTTACAAATCACGAGGAAGAGAGACGCAAAAATTGCTCGACGGCGGCTCGGCGGGGAGGATTCGCACCCGGCTGCGTACAATTGAGGGCCGCGACGGCAGCAGCGTATCGTACAATCGCGCTCAGTTCATCAGTGGTGATACGTGTGAGAGCCGCATGTGTGGTCATATCGCGCTCCACAAGCTGTGCCAGCAGGCCAGAACAGAAGGCGTCACCGGCTCCAACCGTATCGACCATCTCGACAGCAAAGGTTGGCATCTGCACGCTTGTATGCTCGGAGGTAGCGGCCAGCACGCCTTGAGCGCCGCGCGTAATCACCACCAGCCCCGGACCCTGCGCGATCAGTTCATGCAGCGCCTCTTCGCTCGATAGGCCGGGGCGCACCCAGGCAAGATCGGCATCGCTGAGCTTGACCACATCGGCCAGTTCGATCATCCGCTGAAGCAGTTCACGATAGCGCTTTTCGTCGCGAACCAGCTCCGGCCTGATGTTCGGATCAAACGAGAGCAGCGCCTTCCCCTTCAATAGCTCAACCGTCTTCAGCACCGCGTCGGGCGTTGTCCCTTGCAACAGGCTAATCGAGCCAAAATGAAGAAGCTGCGTTTCCGTAAATAGTGCATCGGGCAGTTCATCAACAGTAAGCAGCGTATCTGCCGCGCCCTCGCCATAAAAGCTAAATGTGGGGATGCCATTCTCCATTGCCACAAACGCGAGTGTACTGCGCCCTCCCTTGAGCGGCACGAGAAAGCGCGGATCGATCTTTTCAGCTGCCATATA
>JAICIM010000605.1 GCA_025928885.1 Ktedonobacteraceae bacterium
ACGCCCCCTTTATCGGTATCCTCTCTCTATTGGTGCTTCCCCGCTTCCTGTTCCCGATAATCTTCTCCCTGTGGCTGGTCGCTCCATTCCCAGGCGGTGTCGGGGTGATGCTGATTGGGCGTTTTGGGGTAAAAAGCGAAGGGGTCTTCGCTCTGTGGTGGCAGCAGCGTATTGGCCTCCGTTTGTGGCAGGGGTGGTGGGGCAGCTGTCTTGACTGTGCGGGCGTTGGCACTGACGGTGCGGAATACACCGCTGACAGTCAGGGGATTCTCTGTCTCGTCGTCCAGCGAGAGCTTGCCGCTGGTGGTGGGAACGCTGTAGGTCTGGTTCTCGCGCAGCTTGAAGGCTTCGACCGAGGCGCGTAACTGCTCGACCAGCCGCGCAAGGCGCTCCATATGATGCGAGACCTGGCGCGTGCTGTGGCTTCCCTCCTGCGTGGCTGTGGAGACTCCCTGCATGATGCGCATGGCGGTGCTGGAAGATTGCAACTGTTGCATCGCCATCTGATTGATGCTTTCAATCTCATGAGCTTGATGCTCGACGGCGGCAAAGATCGATTCCAGGGCAACACCGGCATCCTGCGTCAATTTGCTTCCCGCACGCGTCTCTCGCTCTGTGTCCTGCATGGAGATGGCGACGGCTCCGATCTCTTCGCGGACGCTGCGGACGATGCGCCCGATCATGCTGGCCTGATCTTTCGCACGCTCGGCCAGACGGCGAATGTCGGCGGCAACTGCGCCAAAGCCCTTGCCGTTCTCTCCCGCCATCGCTGCCTGAATGGCGGCATCTAGCGCCAGTCGGTTCGTCTGATGGGCAATACTGGAGATCGCCTCGACGATTTCATTGATCTCGCGTGAGCGCTCTCCCAGCGTCTGGACCTTGTTTGCAGTCGTCTGTACGTTGTCGTTAATGCGAGTCATCCCTTCAACGGCCTGCTGCACCGATTCACGGCCCAACTGTGCATCGTGACGGGCCACGCGGGCAACTTCGTACAGTCCCTGCGCTCGTTCAGCCACCTGTCGGCTCAGCGTCGTCATGCGCTCAACGTTAACGACTGATTCTTCGATCTGCTCGATCTGTATGTCGCCCGTCTCCACAAGCTGGGTCATGCGGTCAAACATGGCCGAGGTAAATTGCTCGACCTCGTTCGCGACCGTTTTGACGCGTACAACGAGGCTGCCCAGCTCTTCAACCATATAGTTGAAAGAATCGGCCAGCACGCCAAGTGCGTCCGCCGTGACCTCGGCTTCGACGCGCAGATCGCCCTCGCCGACGCCGCTGACCTCGCTCACCAGCTTTTCCACCTGGGATTGCAACCAGTCTCTTTGCGATTGCGTCTCCTGGATCAGGCGTACGATGTTGTCGAGCATGCTGTTCATGGAGGTGGCGACCATCGAGATTTCGTCCTGGCTGTTGATGGCGGCGCGGGCGTTCGTCTCCCCCTTTGCAATGCGGCGCGTCAACATCGCCAGCTGACGTAACGGACGCGTGATGGTCAGGTTCACGACGTAGCCGATGATAGTGACGAACAGGATCGTCCCTAGAAAGGAGATGATGGTTGCCATAAGGATCGGATTGTTCTGCGAAGGTCCAGTTTGCGCAATGGCTGCGCTGACATTGGCGTCGATCATTGTGATCTGATCCCAACTGGTCTTTAGATCTGTATAGCTCTGACGCAACTCATCGTCTGTGGCCGACGTGGGCAGCATCCCTTTTTTCAGCCCGCTCAAGATCTGTTCCTGCACCGCTTCGTAGGCCGGGAACTGTTTCGTCAGGATGCGATCCAGGAGCAATTGTTGCTGATCTGGCAATGGAGAGCCGGGATCGTTTCTCAGCAGCTGTGAATGCGCTCCAACCATCTGTGATGCGCTGTTGAGCTGATAGTCCCGTTTGTAGCTGGTTGCGGCCTTTGTAAATAGCTGCTCCAGATTATGTACGTTGTCCGCGATTTGCGGTGCGGCGGCGGCCAGCGCTGGCCCTTTCATATGCGACCAGCCACCCGAGGAGAGGCCCGGTTGCCATTTGAGATCCTGTAAATAGCTGCCTACGGTTCCCGATGCCTCCAATGCCTGAAGGCTCGCCTGTAGCGCCTGGCTACGAGCATTCTGCGTATTGATAAATGAAACGCCCAGCAGTGTAATTACAAAGCCGGGGATGACTGCCGCCAGTAAGAATGCATAAAAGAGGCGACGAAAAATAGGAATATTAGCAATTACTTTTAACATCTGCGCTTCTTCCCTCCTGGAGTAGCTCGCTTGTTAACCCTCACAACATCTATTTTCACACAACAAAGTACTTCCTACTTCGTGCAGGGCAATCTCTGTTGAAATATACTCCAGTTTCATACAATTTGAAACATTCTCCAGTGCAATGGCCTTATTTTCCTAGTTCTTGTATAATGAACGCTATGCATTGAATACATGAGATTACTCGAAATAAAGGACGGCTGCTTGAGGACTGGCTCAGGTGTTATACTGTGAGCAAAACGGTTATACGAACGAAGTCGAAGGAGCCTTCTTCATATGGATACTGTATCAGTAGCGCACTGGCCTTTTCAGAAGGTGCTGATTGCTAACCGGGGCGAGATTGCCCTGCGAGTTATTCGTGCGTGTCGCGAGCTGGGTTTGCGCAGTGTGGCGGTATATAGCGAGGTCGATCGCAACGCGCTGCATGTGCGGGAGGCTGATGAAGCCTACTACATCGGGCCGGCGCCGGCCACCCAGAGCTATCTCAATATTGCAACCTTGATCGATGTGGCGCGACGTGCGGGTGCGCAGGCCGTTCATCCCGGCTATGGCTTTCTGGCTGAGAACGCAAATTTTGTGCGGGCCTGTCAGGAGGCTGGCTTGATTTTTGTCGGTCCTCCAGTCGAGGCACAGCTCGCGATGGGCGAGAAGACCGCCGCTCGTCGCACCGCTCAGGCAGCCGGCGTGCCAATTGTGCCGGGGGCAATGAGCGATGTGGAAGACGACGAGCAGGCTGTGGAGATGGCGGAGCAGCTAGGACTGCCAATTATGCTCAAGGCGGCGGCTGGTGGCGGTGGCAAGGGGATTCGTTTTGTGCGCGAGAGCAAAGATCTGCTGCCAGCGCTACGAACCGCACGCAGCGAGGCTCGCAGCGCTTTTGGCGATGGGCGCGTCTATCTTGAGAAGGCCATTACGCCCGCCCGTCATATCGAAGTGCAGTTTATCGCCGATACACATGGCAACATTGTGCATCTTGGCGAGCGCGAGTGCAGCATTCAGCGCCGCCATCAAAAGCTGATCGAAGAATCTCCCTCGCCGATTATGGATGCGAAGTTGCGCGAACAGATGACGAGCGCGACGCTCAATCTCGTGCGTTCAATTCGCTACGTCAACGCCGGAACCGCTGAATTTCTGGTCGGCCCTGATCGCAACTTCTATTTTCTGGAGGTCAATGCCCGCATCCAGGTCGAGCATCCTGTCACGGAATGGTGTACCGGAGTGGATCTGGTGCAGGAGCAGTTGCGTGTGGCGGCAGGTCTGCCCCTCTCTTTCACACAGGAAGAGATTGAGCTGCGCGGCGCGGCCATCGAATGTCGTATCTCGGCGGAAGATCCTGAAAACAACTTTCTGCCAGCTACCGGAACCGTTGTCGCTTTACAGGAGCCATCCGGGCCGGGCGTGCGCATTGATAGCAGCCTGTATCCCGGCTTGCAGGTGCCGCTTTTTTATGATCCCCTGCTCTCCAAATTGATCGTCTGGGGCAAAGATCGCGATCAGGCGATAGCCCGCATGCGGCGGGCTATCGCCGAATATCAGATCGTTGGTGTCCAGACCACGCTGCCCTTTGCCCGCTGGTTGATGGATCATCCCCGCTTTCTCTCCGGCGATTTCTCGACCGATTTTATCGCTGAGGAATGGGCGTCGCGTCAACGCAGCGCCAGGGAGGAGGAGCCGCAACTGGAGGAATTGGATCTGGCCCAGGTGGCCGCGCTGGTTGGTAGCCTGCTGATGCACGAGCAGATGCAAGAGGAGAAGAGCCACCGCCGTATCATGACTGAGGGCAATGAAGAGAAAAGCCGCTGGCGTGATGCCGGTCGCGCCGAGATTTGGCGGCGCTGGTAACAACCAAACCAGGAGGTTCGTAGCCGCGCGACTTTATCGCGCTGGTAACAACCAAAGCAGACCAGGAGGTTCGGAGCCGCGGGGGGGTGTGGGGGGTGCCCGAGACACCCCCGGAACAAAGTGGGGGCCAAACCCCAGCGGGTGAAGGTAAGTCAGAAGTACTATGAAAAACACACAAAAAAAAAAGA
>JAICIM010000534.1 GCA_025928885.1 Ktedonobacteraceae bacterium
AAGTTCTTTTTTAGTGTCTCGGAGATTGGTTTCCCCACGTGGGCTGTACCACAGACAGTGGGGCTAGCTGCCATCTTCTGGGCCTTGCGTTTCCGCCTGGAAGCCATCTTTATTCTTTTAACCAGCTCATCTACGCTGCTGAATGCGATTGTCAAGCGGGTGATTAAGCGGCCACGTCCGACGGCGGAGCATGTGACGGTAGTTCGTGTCATTAACGAGCCGAGCTTTCCCAGCGGTCATGTCATGCACTACGTCAACTTTTACGGCCTGCTCATCTACCTGCTCTCTTCCAACTGGCGCTCTGGCAAGCTTAGAAACATCCTGATTGGTATCTGTACGGCGTTGATTTTGTGTATTGGCCCATCGCGCATCTACCTGGGTGCGCACTGGCCAAGCGATGTCCTGGCAGGCTATCTCTACGGCAGCATGTGGTTCGTTGGCCTGATGACGCTCTATCTGCGTGTGAAAGCCTGGCTGCATCCAAGATTTGGGAAGCCGCCTAAAATGGTTGAACCACTGCGCCAGCCCGGCGACGATGACGACGATTAAGTAAATTCAGCTTAAAGAGGAGGATATCCCACAAAAACGGATATCCTCCTCTTTGCTATCTTTTGCCCTTCTTTGCGTATTAGTACACGAGAGAAGAAGAGCAGGTTTTACAATCGCCGTGGAGGACGATTTGATCTGTTTCTATCGTTTGGCCGGTTTGATGTATTGGTGGTATTGGGTGTTGAGGTGCCGGAAGTCGTGGAAGTGCCGCTGGTTGTTGTGCCGCCGGGTCTGGTTTGTGGTTGTGGTTGCGGCTGGTTGGGCGTGGCCTGCTGCCTGACCTCATTGATATTGCTGCGGGCGGCGCTGGCGCTCTGCGCTGTTTGTTGCGCATATTCTTGCGCACTGGATTGCATTTGCGCGGTTCGATTCGCCATCTGTTGGACCGTTTGCACCTGCTCTTCCATTTGCTGAACGGATTGCTGAAGTTGCGGATTTTCCGGCGGGATGCCACGCATATATCTGAAGCGCTCAGCGATCATGCGGCGCATCTCCTCGCCCTTCATCGGCGCTATGAGCAGGCTGATTCCGAGTCCAACAAGCATACCATTGCTAAAACTACCCATCTTGTTTCTCCTTCTAAGCTTACTGGAAAGCAAAACACCTACATAGCACGTCTAATAAGAGACAAAAGTAACCAGCCTGCGTAATATTCTGGGTTATCTCTAAACCGAGAGCAGGGCTGCTTGTCTTGAGCAAAGAGAGGGCAAGGTCCCTCTTTTCCTGTTCTCAAGCAAATGTTATATACTTCTGGTACAGCCAGCTTGCTAGAGAGAGCAATCCACCTGTTTGAAAGGATGAGATATGTCATCAATCGAGTTTGGGTTATTACTGCCCTCACAGCCTCGCATGCCCCGCGAAATCTATTTGCAACACATTCGTGAAAGCCTGGATATTGTCAGCGGCCACTTTCGTTCCATCTGGTTTGCGGACCATTTGCAATTTCAGGATGCGCCCGTTCTGGAGGGCTGGACCGCTCTGACCTACATGGCCGCCTGCTATCCAGCCTTTCAGTTCGGACATGTGGTACTGTCTCAGTCGTTTCGCAATCCAGCGCTGCTCGCGAAAATGGTGGCAACCGCCCAATATTTGAGCGAGGGACGTTTTGTGCTGGGCATCGGGGCTGGCTGGAACCAGGAGGAGCACGATTCATATAATTTTCCCTTTCCCAAACCAGGAGAGCGGCTGGAACGGTTAGAGGAAACCCTGCACATTCTCAATGCTCTCTGGACCCAACCACGGGCTACCGTCGAGGGAAAGTACTACCAGGTGGTGAATGCAGCCTGTGAGCCAAAGCCCGATCCCATTCCACGCATTATGATCGGGGGATCACAGCCGCGAATGCTGCGTTTGATAGCGCGTTACGCCGATGAGTGGAATAGTTCGCATGTGGATATCGCAACCTACCGGGAGCGGATAAAAGAGAGCGAACGGGCCTGTGCTGAGGTTGGACGCGATCCAGCAACGTTGCGCCGCAGCTGGCTCGGTGGCTGCTACTGTGTGCCGGAAGGGGCGGATGTGAGCAATATCGATCTCTCATCGTTTCGTTCGCCTAATCCACAGTGGAAAACCCCTGCGGTTCATCCATTTGTAGGAACACCCAGCCAGATTATTGAGAAGCTGAAACCATATATCGATCTGGGTGTCGTTACCTTTCTGCTCAAAAATGACCGCTTCCCGGCTACAACCTCTCTCCGCTTGCTGGTCGAGGAGGTTTTGCCACGGCTCACTGCTCTGGTTTGAGGTGAGTCATCCCACGGTATCAGGTTCGGGATGACTCATAGTACGCTTGAGACTATTAGGGCCAGCTTGTTTCGGTGAGCGGGGTAACGATGACCTCTTGCAGCGCCGATTGCTCTGGCACTCTGGCCGCGAAGACAATTGTGGCGGCAACGTTAGCGGGACTTTGCAAGTTGCGCTCGTCTGGCATGGGGATGCCCTGCTCCGGGAAGTGGTCGAAGAAATGCGTGCTCATGCCACCGGGAATAACGGTGGTGACGCGAATATGATGCTCTCGCCCTTCCACCCCCAGCCCACGACTGAAGCCAACCAGCCCCCATTTCGAGGCGTGATAGGCCGCAGCGTTGGCCCAGGCGCGGGTGGCTGCGGTTGAGGCAATATTGATGAAATGGCCGAAGTTCTGCTTCTGCATCAATGGTAGCGCGGCTTTGGCAAAGAGAAAGGGGCCACGCAGGTTGACGCCGATCACACGATCCCACTGCTCAACGCTCATGTCGGCGACCGAGAGCGTATAATCAGTGCCGGCGCAGTTGACCACGATATCGAGGCGGCCCCAGGTATCGACGACCGTCTGGACCGCCGCGAAAACCTGTTCGGCGTTGCTGACATCGCAACTGATGGCGACACTGTTCGCATCTTCGGCACGCAACGCTTTATTGACGCGCTCAACATCTGCAACCTTGAGATCGACGCAGGCAACATAGCAGCCCTCTTGCGCAAAGGCGTGGGCGGTGGCCTCTCCCAGGCCGCTGCCTGCTCCCGTGACTAAGACAACTCTTCCTTTTAATGCTGTTTCGTTCATTGCTATTCCTTTTTCATCAGTGTGTGGCTCAAGAACGGCCTGTGAAGCTCGTTCCAACGAGACTTTCCGTTTCTGCAATCAGGTCGGCAAACAGTTCTGTGGCGTTGCGGCGTCGATCTTCGACGGTGGTGGGCAGGCCAAGATGATAGGTGCCGCTGGGGAGGATGCCACAGCCGCCATATTTGCGGATCAATAGAAATTGCACCACGACCTCCTCGCCAGCATGTTCAGGTGGCAGACGATGCCACCAGGAGAAGCCGCCAACGTTGAGCAGCTTTTCCCGATCAAACAGGATATTTGCGCCTCCCACCCAGGCGACCTTGTAGCGCACTACCGGTCTTGTCTCCGTCACCAGCTTTTGCTCTAAGTGGAGCGGGTTGGCGGCGTTGTTGACCAGATGGCGATCCCAGGGTAGCGATTCCGGCGTGAACGGCTCCGGCTTAACCGCTCCCTGCCATAGCTCGATGTTTTGCTGGTGTGGGCGCACGTCGTGCAGATAGCCGGGGCCGGTCGCGGGACAGCCCACGAAGCCACAGCCTTCTTTTTTTAAGACTGTGAGCATACGCTCCATCACCTCTGGTTCCAGCAGCACATCGTCATCGATGAAGTGGACATAAGGGGCGTTGCTCTGCTCCAATAAAAACTGTCGCTGCTCGGCCAGACCCAGGCGCGTGGGGTGGCGCAGCAGCTGTACCTCGTGTCCACGCCAGCGTAGCGCACGCGCGATGGTCTGGATCTCAATGCTGTCGAGATAGCTCTGCCCCTCCGGCGTCTGGTCAGAGACGATCACGCGAAAGTCTTTGCAGGTTTGAGCGAACAGGCTCGTCAGAACGACGGCCAATCCCGTTTTACGTCCATATGTTGGTATAAGCACATCTATTTCTGCCAAGATGTCTCGCCCCTTTCTTTTACATGTTAGCCAGCAAAGCGCTCACCCGGCCCGGTAAGTTGCCCTGTCTCGTTTCTGACTGCGCCGCGCTCCCCTTTGACGCCCGACGCATACTTGCGTGGTTGTTTGGTGTGAGCGGCTAATAACGTTTCGTAGAGCGAGGCTGTACGCAGGGCAACGATCGGCCATGTATACCCCTGCTCGACTCGCAAGCGGGCCGCCTGCCCCATCCGCTGCTCCAGCTCTGGCTCCATCAGGAATTGGTAGAGCCGCGTTGCCAGTTGTTCGGGATCGCGCGGTGGTACGAGGAAGCCGGTCTCGCCATCAGCAATCGTGGAGGTAATGCCACCGACCGCCGAGCCGATCACGGGACGCCCACAGGCCATTGCCTCCAGTGGCGTGAGGCCGAACGGTTCGTACCAGGGCGTGGTGACTGCCACGTTGCCCGCGCTGTAGTAGTAGCGCAGGGTATCCTGTGAGCGTTTGCCGACAAACTGAACCTGATCCAGTACGCCCAGTTCGCGGGCCAGATTGGCCAGTTCGCCTATTTCTGGCGTGGCCTGTTGGTTCGGCTCAACGGTTTCGCCGCCGACGATCAACAGGCGAATCTTGCGCGTACAGCCGACCGATTTGGACCAATTCTGAAGCCGGGCAATAGCTCGCACGATGTTGCGTGGATCTTTGCGCGGGATGACGCGCCCCACGTACACAATGACAAACTCGTCCTGTGGCAGACCGATGCGGCGGCGTGCCTCTTCGCAGGCAACTGGTCGGAAACCGCGCGTATTGACCGCTGAGGGGATGGTGACGACTCGTTTAGGATCGGCCCCGTAATCATCGACCAGTTCGTGATATTCGCCTGGACACTGTGCAATCAGCCGGTCCACCATACGAATGACCTCCGTTTCCACCTGGATACGATCATCCGGGCTGGTATCGACCTCCTGCTGATATTTCTTTTTGGTCTTGCCCATCGCGTGAAAAATCTGGAC
>JAICIM010000574.1 GCA_025928885.1 Ktedonobacteraceae bacterium
CCAACCGTTGCATAGCCACCATACGGCGGACAGACCTGCTGCTCCTGAATCTGGCCGCCCACGCCGCCGAGCGCGTTGGCATGCAGTAGATAGGCGCGACCGGACTTGCCCGCGCTAAAAACCAGCCCGTTCGGCAGCAGGACGGGACTCATAGAGCCGAGGTCGGCATCGGTGGCGTTGTCCTGCGCCCATTGCGTCGGCGCAAAACCATCCTCCAATTGCAAGGTCGGTGATAGCCGCAACACCGAATCGGTATGATCCCACGCTCCGCTAGTCACTTCGCCGTTGCCCACCGCAACATACAGGCGACCATTATTATCAATTGCTGGTCCCGGCGGCGACCAGATGCCGCCCTCACGCGGGGTCGGAAGCTGATACACCAGCAACTGCCCCTGCCCGTTCGTCTTTGAGCCGATCACCATCCCATGATAATTGCCGCAATCGCCAGCGCGGCCACCAAAGGCGATATAGACCGTATCCTGATTCAACGCCAGCGCCGCTCGCTCCTGATGCACCGTCGGGTCCATCCCGGCAACGTCGATCTGGCGGCGCAACTTCACCTGTCCGTTGCTGACATCGAGACCAACCAGAATATGCGAGGGGCCGCTGATCTCAGCCACCGCGAATAGCTCTTTTGTTGCTGGATCATAAATAGGCGTTCCGGTAATGCCCGATGGATCGATATTGCCACAGGGCAGCGCCGAACGCGGTACAGGCGTGCCGACATTGGTATGCCACTGCTCCTGGCCGGTATGGGCATCAAAAGAATAGATCGTATTCTGCTCCGTCGCAATCAGCACATGACCACCCACTACCAGCGGCTCGGCATAGACGGCCCCATCCAGCGTCTTGTCCCACAGATGCGATAATTGCTTAGGATCGGGGAAGTTCTCAATATAGCCTGTGCGGGCATTATCGTTATGGTACATCGTCCAATCGCCCTGAGCAGCTGTTGTGGACGTGCTCGTAGGGGTTGCCGCCCCTGTGTCAGATGTGCTGATCGGCGTCATTGGTGGGGGCGTCGTCACGGACCCGGAACCACAGCCAGCCAGCATGAGCAGAGTCGCACTCAAGACAACCCAGACTGGAGAGCGAGACGGCACCACGATCCACTCTCTAGCTGAGAGACGGACGAGCGCCAGCAGACCTATTAAGAGTATTCCTGCAATGAGTGCAAAGGCGAAAAACATATTTCTCTCCTTGTTTTCTGATCGTTTGTCATTTTCTATCAGTTGTTTCCTATCCCAACAATTATTATACGTAAATTATCTCACCTGCATATCCATGAATCGCTCACACAGGCCGGTCGAGCGAATCGCCCATCTGACTTTTTTCCTAACTATGCTCTGTCACCATTTCTCAACTTCACCCGTGAAAGATGTAACGCTACGTCATGCACGTAATGGGAGGCGCAATAACTTCGCCGCCCAGCTTTGGAGGAAGAACCTATGGCAATGGTACATAATATAGTAGCGGTGGGTGTCTTTTCCAACCAGGAGCAGGCAAGAGGAGCCATTGACGAACTGCGGCATGCTGGTTTCAGTAATGATGAGATCGGCTTTTTGACGCGTGTACGCGCTGCGGACCCGGAAGCGACCGTCGCCGCCGACGCTGCCAGCGGCATGATTGGTGGAGGAGTAATTGGTGGGGTACTGGGTGCGGCGGCCTCGCTCCTCATTCCGGGATTGGGACCGGCCATTGCAGGCGGCATTCTGGCGGTGACATTTGGCGGTGCGGCCCTGGGTGCTGCTGCGGGAGGCTTAGTCGGCGCGTTTCGTGGCCTGGGTCTGTCCGAACGCGATGCTCGCTTCTATCAGCAAGAGCTAGCAGCCGGCCATACCATCGTCACGGTCAAAACGCCCGACGAGACCGGCTACAACGACTCGCTCGCGATCCTGCGCAAGCATGGTGCCTATGGCGCCACGACCCAGAGAAGCATTATCAATGCAACGCCTCCGCTTCGGCCCTACGGCACCACCAATCATGAAGACACCGGTAATCCAAACGCTACAAACGAATAATTCGTCAGACGGCCTCTTGCAGGAGACTATGATTGTTTGCTCTCCTGAACCATCTCTTTTTTTACCGGTACTGGCTGTTCCCGTTTCGATGGCAATAAGTAGAGCAGCATGCCGCCGGTAATGGCTCCAATAATCACCCAGGAGACGAGCCAGCCAATAATGATGCGCACAGGATCGTTGGCGGTTGGTGGATCAATCCCTGGAATCGTGGTGCCGATCGCCCAACCAAAGCCCCAGGCCAGCCCGGTCACCAGCGTCCACCCGCGCGTCTCCTCCAAACAACGCTGCAAAACGGCGGCCCGTTGCAGGTTGCCCAGCAGCAGCCCGCTGAGCAGCCCACCGATACCAACACCAAAATAGGTGAGCAAATTGTGTAAGAGGGGATTGTCTGTGCCAGCTAGCGCTCCCAGCTGAGTGGCAGTCATCAAAAGAACAATTGGCGTAATCAAGCCAGCCAGCCCGGTTGCGATCCAACCTTTGCGTGCATGGATGAGCTTATCGAGCAAGAGCCATTGTCCCATGCAGGCCAAGACAGACGCCAGGGTATACGAGCCGATAAAGAAGAGCGAGTCCAGCGGCAGGATCATGATGATCAGCAGCCCGGATAAGCCGCCAATGGTGGTGAATGCGATCCAGCGTAGCCACAGGGATAGTTGTGTCAGTGATAGCTTCATGCTGCCCTACTCCATTTCGTGGCCTTCAAGCCTGTCTAGAGAGAAACACATTACGGTCAGGATACATCATTGCAACCGCGCCGTCTATATCCTTCCCCTCGCTTCCCTGAGTCCGTTTTCACGTGTGAGGCTTGTATATAGAAAGGGATACTTCAACGCTCTTGGAACTCTGTTATACCCCCACTGAAGTATCTCTTTTCTTTACAGCTGAGAGAAAGCCAAATGAGGTACTAGAAAGTTGAAGTGGGAAAGACTCCCAATCGCGTTGTCTATCAAAAGTTCTAGAGCGCTTTCATCCATTCCTGATAATTCTCTCAGGAATGCATAGTACTATAGTCTAATAGCTTATCTTTTCATTGCTATCTCATGGAGATGATAGAGAATAAAGGAGATGCTTCATGGAGACCTCATTTAGCCGTTTACCCCCCCATTGGAGCATCTTTTTTATTGAGGCGCTCAACGGCGCGAACCAGAAAGAGGAAGATGGCGGGCGGCGCTCTTCTCGCCGCTCCACCATCTTATGCAGACCACTATTGCAGGTAATGCTCAACAGTACCTTCATTACGGACAGTGGCCTCGTCGGGATTCTGTCCGGCATGTCGGCGTGCTCGACGCTGGCGCAACAGATCCCAGCACTGATCCAGCTGCACCTCTAACTCCTTCATACGTGCATGCTCATCGCTGGCAAGTTCGCCCTCGTGCGACTGTTGCAGCAACCCATGCTCCTCATCAACCAGCGTTGTGATCTGGTGCAAAATGTCCTGATCGCTCTCATGATTCATAAAGCGTCTCTATCTCCTCTCTGCTTGCCGATAAAAGTGCGATATTTCTACTACCTAATAATAACCAAAAAAGCTTCACACTGCATCCCTCTATGCCGGGCAGATAAAAAAGAAGGGGCAGGTCGGACAACGAAAGGCATCGGGCTTTGGTGGATAGTCGTTCTTTTCCAACCCGGTAATGCTTTTTTCGACCTCATCATAGAGGCTCTGCTCTTTTCTGGCGGTCATCTTAATCGGCACCACCTCGCCCGTGCTCAAATTGTGGCTGTGTAGCTCGACGTTTTGCCCCGGATGCTCCTGACGATAGGCCAGCGTATAGAGCAGTTCGCGGATCTCTGCCGACGGTTTGCTCTTGCTCCTGCCAAAGCGAGTGCGCACATAGCGCACAGGCTCGATGGGCTGCGACGACGTGGACATTTCGATACGATCAACGGTGACGCGCACGGGCTTTCCGGCCACCTCCACCTGGAAGCTGGGCCGCGTATCCCACTCCACATCGTCCTGCACCAACAGCTTACGCCGAACGGCCTCAACCACTTCATGTCCATGCTCTTCGTAGAGCGCTGCGAAGGGCGCGGTATGCCCTCCCAACTCCTGCCAGTGCTGCGTATAGAGTTCTTGTATCTCCTGCTGCGTCGGGACAACTTGCGCTCCGTTGCTCTCCTGAAGCTGTTTGCGCAGGACCTCAACCGTCTTCTGGGTGGCCTGCCAGAACAGCTGATAGGTATCTTCCTCGTTGCTAAAGCGATAGATGGCGCTATAAGCATACTGGCGCGGGCAGCGCTGATACCCTTCGATGGCGTTGACGCTCAATGAGGCCGGTTTCATCGCCTGAATAAATGCCTCGCTCGGCTGCGATGATGGACCGATCGAGGGGGCATCATCAAGAGGTGTCTCCTCGCGCGGTGCCTGCTCCCAGCGCAATCTGGTGATGCGATCCTGAGACAACCCGGCCTCTAACGCGTCCAGATAGAGCGAGCGCTTCGCCTTCACCTTGCCGTACCGTTCGCTATAACTGAGAATCAAGTGATCGCGTGCTCGTGTAACGCCGACATAAAAGAGACACGATTCGCCGCTCTCATGCGCCGCCTTGCCCATGCTTTCGGGCGACAGCATGCCCTCCGGCGGGTTGACTGCGCCCGCAC
>JAICIM010000251.1 GCA_025928885.1 Ktedonobacteraceae bacterium
AATATCGGCAACCTGCAATGCCGGCGCGATGGCAGCCACGCGCACAAACCCCAATGAGCCTGGGGAGAATGTTTCCTGTTTCACACAAAAACCTCTTCTCTGCTAACAATCGAAGTAGTTTTGAGTATAGCACATCTGGCTGGCAGAGACACAGGCGAGTCTGATGACCATCTTCTTTTGTGAAAGCGAGAGCTGTCTCAACGATCATTGTGAAACGATTTGGGCTAAGATAGTATACCAAAAGTAATGTAATGATAGATTGCTTTTTCTCGCTTTCATACTCAAAATGATCTACTTCTATTTTATAAGTTGACAGGCATGAATTCTCCTATGTATATTTTTATTGCGCTACCTGCCACTATCGAAAATGACTTGGTAGTGGTAGGAAAGCCTAAAATATGAATTCAGGTCGCAAAAAGACAAAGGAGAAGAATACTGTGAAAACGTTAGCTACTCGTATTACCATTACCTGCGCCTTACTGCTGGCTCTGGGAGCTTTTTTGGTGGGGTTAGTTCTCCAACAGCACATGCTGCAACTCGCACAACTGCTGCAACCGCATCATCGAATATCACCATTGTAAACTGTACCGACCAAAACTTTTTTGTGTTCCATTCACTTACTGCCACTGATATGTGTTTTGCCGGTGCAGGATACACGCCAGTCACTATTCCCGATGTTTTTGCTGCATGCTCCGGCAACAATACTGCTGACATCTACACTCAGAGTGGAACGTATTTTGCAGCTGCCGGTGCGGGATGTCATGGCTTCCCGAATGGCCCCGTGACTGTGATAGGCATTAATATACGTTAATAGCAGAGAAGCTTCGTAGCCGCGCGACTTTATCGCGCCCGGGTTCACTGGGCGAGGAGCGCGATAAAGTCGCGCGGCTACGAAGTACTGCTTAAGCGGCAGGTGATACCTTCCTCAATGGGGCCAGGTGCGCGATAAAGTCGCGCGGCTACGAAATGGGGGCGTTCCCGGCTTATAAAATTTTGCCCTTACCTCTTCTTCGTATTCTGCTTGAGTGCCTCTTGAAAGGCGCTGGTTTCTCTGGCAACGACTGCGTTGATCGCCAGGGGAGCCTGCCGCTGGATGGGTGTGGCAACAACTGTATGCAGTGGTCGCTGCCCGTTGGGTTGCGCGATAATGTTCGCTACGGCGTCGGCAACATCCTGTGGATCGGGTGGCGTGGTGGAACCGAGTTCAGCGAAAAATGCTCTCATAAATGTATTGATCGCGCTCTGATACGGGGCCGTCCGCTCAGTATCTACGGCTACCTGTCGGTTTGTCGCAACCGAGGTTGGAAACGTGCCAGGCTCAATGATGGCTACATCGATGCCAAATGGGGCGAGTTCCTGATGGTACGTTTCCGTCAGCCCTTCCAGTGCGAACTTGGTTGCGCCATAAAGGCCCATAAATGGCTGGGCTACGCGTCCGACGATCGATCCTATTTGCAGCAGCAAACCACTACCCTGCTGGCGCATGTGGGGCAGGGCAGCTCGATTTACACGTAGGACGCTAAAAACATTCGTGTCGAACTGCTGCTGCGCCTGCTCAGTTGTGAACGCCTCAAGGGGGCCGCTGTACGAGACTCCGGCGTTGTTGACCACGACATCGATACGTCCGGCAGCCTCTACAACTGCTGCAACAGCCTGCTCTACGGAGGCATCGTCGGTCACATCGATTTCGACGGGATGTAATGCGAGCTGCTCCCGTTCCGCCAGCGTGCGTAACTCTGCGGCTACAACAGCATTTTTCCCCGCAATCGCACGCATCCCGGCAAAAACGGTATGTCCCTGACGCGCCAGGGTTTCAACGGTAAGGCGACCAAAGCCGCTGGAGCTGCCAGTGACAAGAATTGTTTGGGCCATCGCTCTCTCCATACTCTTCCAAATGTTACGGATGTAATAAAAACTATTACATCCGATCATTGTCATTATATCCCAGAATGCAAGCGCTGTCTAATCGCGGTCGTAGATGGTGATGGTGTAGCCTTCGGGATCGACAAAGGTGAATTGGCGACCGAAGCGCCCGGTGGTGATGGGGCGCAGGATGGTGATTCCGGCCTCGACCAGCGCGTCGTGGGCCGCCTGACTGTCGTTGGTCTTGAACCAGATGGCGGGAACGAGCAGCGGGCGCGGAATGCTGTCGAGATCAATCCCGGCTGGGGCAGGCGTGATGGCGAACGGAACGGGATAGCTCAGAAACGCCACAGCTCCATTGGGGAACACTTCGGGGTCGCGCCTGAAGCCAAGCACTTTTTCATAAAACTCTGCTGAGGCTGCTACATTGCGTACGGGCAGGCCAACGAATGCGGGACCACTTACATCGAAGTTCTTTGCCATAATGATGACTCCTTCTTTAATTCATAGAGCCGCCTCCAAAGCGGTAGCTCACGATTTGCTTTCTGTTATGAAGGAAGTATAACCGGTGGGAGTGACAGCAGTATGGCAACAGCGAAACGACTTTTTTTGTTCGTTGCGTTTCTTCTGGAGAAACCATAGCACAAAACGCCTGCCCTGTCTGTAATCAGCTTTACAGTTTCTGCTCACAAATTCCACTATACTGCATCACAAGATCGTGTATAACAGAAAACTATTGCACTGCAAGAGAGGACGAACCCATGACAGTAAATGCTGCTGGGCCACGCAGGCTCTATCTATTCCAACTCTCGACCGCAACCGTTCCCACGCCGAAGCGGGCTATTGAAATGGTGTCTGGTTGCTATCTGATCGAAACTGGCGATGGCAAGCATATTCTGATCGATAGCGGCCTGTCCGACGATTTTGAGTCGCCGCCCGCAGCGCCGCCCGTTGAGAACGAGCAGAATGTGCTTGAGCATCTTGCCGCGCTCGGCCTGCATCCCGACGATATCGATATCCTTGTCTGCTCCCATTTTGATGTCGATCACGCCGGATATCATGATGCCTTTACGAAAGCGGAACTGATCGTACAGCGCAAACATTATGAGCAGGCACGCAGCGGCCATCCACGTTATGCGGGTGCGCGGGTACACTGGGATCAGCCCGCTTTGCAGTATCGCTTGATCGATGGCGATTACGAACTCGCACCCGGTGTGACCCTGCTTGAGACGAGCGGCCACGCGCCGGGGCATCAATCGGTCCTCGTGAGGTTGCCACAGACCGGGCCGGTCTTGCTGGCAATCGATGCGGTGGTGATGCAGTTTCTGTTCAACCCTGATCGCGTCCCCTGGCCGATTGACGACAACGAGGAGCAGCTACGCGCCAGCACACGCAAGCTGCTCGATCTAGTTGAGCGCGAACATGTCGGGCTGGTCGTCTTCGGCCACGACGGGGCGCAATGGAAAACACTCAAAAAAGCGCCTGAATATTACGATTAAAACGAGAAAGGGCCATTGCATGGTGGCTCTCTCTCGCTTTTCGGGCCGACTAGTGGATGCCTGCCGGCTCTCGCTCGGCTGTCTTCTTCTGACGGGCCGCAATTGCGGGGTCGCCGTAGCCGAGGTAGCAATCTTTGAGCCAGTCGGGACGCTCAAGGCCGAAGTTCTTTTCAAGAACCACTTCCGTTGTGCTAAGCGCTCCCTCAACCCAGCCCTGCATGCCGGAATACGACTCGCCAACGACGTAGACACGGAGCGGGTTGCTCTGCTCATCCATCAGCGGACCGCTGAGCTTCTCCATCACGTTCTGCACGTCCACACGCGCGTTCCAGAGGTTCCAGCCGCCGCCATAGGGATCGAGGCTCCAGTTGGCGTAGGCCCCGACGATTGGCTTCGGCGTCGAGCCGGGGATCTGTCCGTGCAACATCTCGACCTGCTCAATAGCACGCTGAATCATGATCTCAGGCGCGATATGCAGGTTCGGCGGCGGCGTGTAGGCGGCCTGCTGCTGGCTCTCCAGCCCCTCGATGCCCTGAATGCCGCTGAAGAGAGGATGCATGAAGGACGGCAGCATCTTATCAAGCTGCTGGAGCGCCATGTCCATTGCCGCCCGGCTCTGTGCCTCCTCTTCAGGCCGATTCCCCATCTCCTGCCAGTACTCCACCGCCCGAGCATCATCGTAGGAGACCATCATCAAGCCCCACTTCTCATACTCTGACTCTTCCGAGCTGACGCGCTTTGTTTCGCAACTGTCGGGCCGGAAGTAGTAGGTCTGGCGAATCGGGAGGTCGCAGACCGAGTGGCCGTGCGGGATGCTGCGCGTGCCATTATACTCGAAGCCGCCGCCGTCCTCGTTTTCCCACCAACGGTTGTCGTAGAGCAGGAAGAACTTGAAGGCTGGAATGCCCTTGACCGAGCGTAGCAGGTGCTTGAGAGGCTGGTTCGTCGCCATATTGAAGACGCGCGACGGCTCCAACAATTCCATAGCCCCACGCGGCATGGCAAGAATGATCTGTCTGGCCCTGACCTCGAAGATCTCCGTGTTGATGCCCAGGAACGCCGCCTCCTCGCCTAATGAGTGGCGAATAGTCAGCGTAAAGGTGTCGTCGTCGTTTTGCTCGAAGCGGAGGAGCTGACTTTTCAGATAGATCTTACCGCCAGCATCGGCGAAGGCAGCCCCCAGTTGCGCCGGGAAGTGGCCGAAGCCCTCTTTCAGCGTTTTGAAATCTGGCAGCACCGTGAAATCGAGCGCGATAAACTCTATCGCCTCTGCTGCGTTACAGTTGCTGGTTAAGCAGTAGTAGCCGAGCGAGTCGCTGAGATACTGGTAACCTTCGGGCGAGAGGATCGTGCTGAGCAGGTTCCAGAAGCCCCAATCCTTGAGCGGATGGCCCTGATAGCTCAGCACAGGCTTGACGATATCCCACTCGCGCCGCGCCCACTTGTCCTTTAACCAGTTGGGCTTCTCCGGCAGCTTCTCCTGGATAACTTCTTCATTTTCCTGTAATACTTTGTCAATCACCCGCTTGATGATCTCGTCGGGCGTTGTCTGCTCAAAGTCGCGCAATTTGTAACGGGTTTGAGCAATAGTGAAATCGCCCTCGCGCATACGTTGCCCACGCAGACGCCAGATCGTGTGGGGATCGCTGGTGTAGAATGGCACCTTCTCAAGGTCGCGTCCCTCGGCCCGGGCGAGATGGTCCATCACGTTCCAGACAACCTTGTGATCTTCACAGAAGCGCATGCCGCCCAGTTCCGCCCGCAGTCCAGAGCCACGCCCAAATGGGAGCCAGCTCAGCAAACGGCCACCAACGCGGTCGCTCATCTCGAAGATAGCTACGTTGCGAAACTGCTCGCCGCCATGCCTGCGCAGTCGCCAGCCCGCATAGACGCCGGAGACGCCACCGCCGATGATGGCACAATCGAGAACGGTGTTGGGATCGGGTGCTTTTCCATTATGACTGGTCATAGCAATGCCTCCTGAGCTGTAAAGTTGTCGAGCGTGTCAAGGATGTCGTTGGCTTTTTGCGACTTTTTATCAAGTTCTGGATTCGTCAATACTTCAATTACGAACGGCTGGCCCTTTTGCACTACCTCCAGACCCTTGCGTAACGCGCCTTCCAGCTCCTCCCGCTTCTGCACCAGGGCGGTATTTGCCTGGGAGATGCCAAACTGTTGCGCAATGCCCACGAAGCTGGCCTGTGGCTCCTTCAGATAGAGATACCAGGCCTCGCCCGAGGGCGTGAAGCCGTTCGTTTGCAGTAGATCATTGACGCCCTTCACCAGCGTCCTGTACTGGCGGTTGTTGTTGATGATATAGAGAATCGGCAGCGGCTTCTCGATGCCTTTGATAAACTGGGTTTTGGCCGCCGTCCACCAGGTTTGGGGATAGAAGAGGGCCGAGCCGTCGCCAACGACATTCACCACGATGCGCCGCTCGATGCTCGTATTGCACGCTTTTGCCTCTTCCTGAAGCTGCTCAATTGCCAGTTGGAAGCCGAGGCTGGCGGGCATGGAGAAGCCCAGGGAGCCGCCGACACCACAGAAATAGCTGATCGGATCTTGATAGTGCAACCACTTTTTGAAGAAGAGCGTGTCCGAGATGGCCTCGTTTATTAGTACAAGGGGCAGCGGTTTGTCGTTCGGGTTGGGCTGCTGAATCTTCCCCAGCGCCTCCGCGACCTCCGCACCCTTGATCGTGCTGGTCCCGTTCTGGCCCGCAGGCGATGCCATGAGCGATTTGACTATTACTTCAATTTCCCGCATATAACTGGTGATTTGACCGATCAAGTTGTTGTAGCCTTCTTTGATCTGCTGGTTGCGCTGGTCCACGTTCTGTACTTTATAGTTGGGATTCTGCTTGATGGCCTGTGTGAGCGCGGGGAGCGTGACCTTGATGTCGCCGAAGATTGCCACCTCGCCGAAGTGGTTTTTGCCGATCTCCCAGGCATCGTTATGCAGGTAGATCTGTTTGACGGTTTTAGGGATCAGCGGCCCCTTGTCGTAGTTGAAGGTGATGACCTGGGCCTGGGCATTGAAGCCACACAGGAAGGCCACATCGACATCTTTGAAGAGCTTCTGCATGTCTTCCTGCGTGCCGGGCAGCTCGTTGCGCCAGTGGAAATCGTTGTTGGGGAAGTTCATCATTGTGGAGATGCCCTCGCTATAGACGCAAGCGCCAAGCGTGCTGGCAAACTCCTGCATTTCCTGCCAGGCATTGGCCGCGCCCACACCGTCGCCCACGACGATCAGCGGACGATTCGCGCTGGCGAGTACCTCCGCCGCCTCTTTCACTTTCTGTGGATCGCCCATAACGCGCATGGAGATGTCGGTGACGCGGCAATCCTGTAGTTCTGGGAGCGTGACCTTCTGAATGGTGTAGTCCCAGGGGATAGAGAGAAATACCGGGCCAGCCGGAGCGGTCTTTGCCAGCTTGAAGGCGCGTTGCAGGACGAGGGGCAGCTCTTCGGGTGTACGCACCTCATAGGCCCATTTCGTGTATTGCTCCGCCACGCGTACCGTCTCCGAAGCGAGCAGCGGCTCCTGCAAGACGAGCTGGCTATGTTGCTGTGCGCACAAAATAACGACCGGGATATGGGCTTTGTGGGCGTCAAAAAGATTGCCCAGCGCGTGGCCGATGCCGGGGGTGACGTGCAGCATAACGACGCCGGGACGACCCGACATCTGTGCGTAGCCCATTGCGGCCCCCATCGCGATATTCTCATGCAGGCAGGGGATGTACTTGACGTGATGGCTGGGAACGTTGGTGCCATCGATAGTGGGAATTTCGTTGGTGCCGGGGACGCCAAAAAGGTAGCCAATGTGGAGATTTTGCATAAACTCGAAGACGATATTTCGAGCATAGTCCTGTGCTGTCACTGATTTTTTCAGTGCGGTATCCGTCATCAATCACACTCCTTATAGAACAAAAATAGAGGGTTTCAATACAACAGAGCGATGAAAGACATGTCTTCTGTCATTCTTTATCGACAATGGTGGTACTATTTTGTACTAAAAATTCTCCCTCCTATCTCCTTGAGTCAGATCATTGGGTATAATAAGTAAATAATGCACTGCTACGAACAGATCCAGTAATGGACTTCGTAGTGGAGTGATTATGATTTTGCACAACCAGAAGCAGAAATATTCATAATACCGTAGTCGCTTTTGGGCATATTTACTGCATGAAAAAGGATAAGCATAGCTCTGTACAATAGTGTTTCTCTAATAGGAGAGTATTATGGCAGGAAAACGACCAGATAAAAATATAGAACGAAAAAAGAGTGGCGCGGGTAGGAAAGGGGAAGAAAGCCCATTAAATATGTTTAAGGCGACAAGAGCCAGTGATGCGGGTGTGCAGGTTACAGAAGTGCATGCTTCCGGTGACATAGGACGATCAGACCGCGAAGCGAATAGATTGCGAGATTTTATCAGGCCACAGCCCCCTGCTCCAGAAGCCGGCAAGGGAAAGTCAATTGAACAACGCTCTGAAACACATGCTATAGCGAGCGGAAGTGAAGATATGAGATTAAATAGAACATTTAAAAACTACACGACTTTACGTGGATATGTCGATAAAATTTCAAGAGAAGGTGCAGCCAAAAGAGCGCTAGAAAATCCTAAACCAACAGAGACAGAGTTACAAATGGGAATATATCGCGAAGCGCTACCTCTACAGTTCCAGACGGCAATTCCAGATATGTTTGAGAAGGGATACAACACATGGGCATCAGGAGCTAGAATTTCAGCGGAACCTTTTCAGTGGTCAGAAGCACCTCGCCCCCTGCAAGCAGTTCCTGAAGGAACGATGCATCAGGTTCGCGAAGATTTTCCAAACCAATACATAAAAGGGGAGGGTATTGAAACTTACCAAATACAACAGGTAGATGGGCGCTTTTCTTTGGAACAAGATACAATAAGAGCACTTAATAATGAAGGATTTCAGGTGGAAATAGAAGGTGAAGGAGATACAGCGCACACGCGTATTTTCTTTGATCCTGGAAAAATCATCGAGGGAAAACCTGTCAGTTTGAAAACAATCAAAGAACGTTGTGATAGAATTGCGGCTATTCTTCCCGACAAACACAGACTGGCACCACCGAGTATGTCGGAAGATGCAATAGCATTTCGCAGGCGTCATCAGGATACCAACGTAGCTTCTCGTGCTGTGCCAGGTGCAATCAATATCCCAGAGCGGCCTGCTCGGGAGACCTATACGTCATCCAGCGGCGATTCTACACGACCATCTTCAAACAACTCAGCAGCAGCTTCCTTCGATATAGACCTGTAGTTTAGGCTGAGTCTTTGCTCAAAGGGCGTATCTAGCAAGCACAATTATGAGTTGGTGTCGTGTTTAACGGCGCACAAGATCAATTTGCTGAACTGTGTATGCTAAAAAGAGAATCACACTTAAGAAAATAGTTTGCAGGAGATACGCTATGTCTGGAGACGACAGAGAAGATACAACGACCTATACAGTAGTTATAAATGAGGAAGAGATGTACTCGATCTGGCCCGCCGCTAAAGACCTTCCCCTCGGCTGGAGCAATGCTGGCAAAACGGGCAAGAAAGATGGATGTCTCGCCTATATTCAAGAGGTGTGGACCGATATGAGACCGTTGAGCTTGCGTAAAAAGATGGAAGAAGCACAGAAAAATAGGTAATACCTGCTGTAACTTTTTCACGTGCGCATAATTTTGGTTTTGTAATGAAGTACAAAATCAAAATTATGCCAAATCGATTCCTCAAATTCCAACGGTTGTTCCCTCCGGCCTGGTAGAATTACCAGGTCTTTCTTCACTTCTAGTGCAAGGCTGGCCCCTCTTTAACAGGTAAATCTTGGCGTGCGGAATGATGGCATTGGATTGTTCGCCGTACAAACGGTGAACGGCCACTACCT
>JAICIM010000592.1 GCA_025928885.1 Ktedonobacteraceae bacterium
ATCAATACGCCCACCGCTTCAGGAAATGTTGTCAGGCCAGAAGTCAGCGCAGAAACGCCACGAGCCTCCTGAAGGAACAGCGGGGCTGCATAAAGCAAACCAAGAAAGCCTGCACCTGAAAACAGCGAGATCATGTTGCAGGTCCGAAATGATCGATTGCTATACAAGCGCAGGTCGAGCATTGGATGGGACAATCGCACTTCGACAAACACGAATCCAACAAGAATCACCAACCCCACGATCCCACTGATGAGTATGCTGGGAGAGACCCAACCATAATTCGGTCCCTCGCTCAACGCGTACATAGCCAGAGCCAGTCCGACGCCTGCTAGCAAGAAGCCTGCCAGATCAAAGGAGCCAGTTGAGGACTCGCGATGCTCCTCCAGGAAGAACAGGCCAAACAGAAAGACAGCGATGCCAATCGGCACATTGACATAAAATACCCAGTGCCATGAGAGCTTGTCTACAAGCAAACCGCCAATGACTGGACCTGATGCCGGGGCAAGCACAGTAGGAATGGTCAGCACACGAGAGACCTGTACCCGCTCTGCCGGGGGAAAGGTGCGGTAAAGAATAGCGGTTCCCACAGGTGTCAAGGCACCACCACCAATACCCTGCAAGATGCGAAAACCCACGAGCATCGGCAGGCTCGTTGCAAGTCCACAGAGAGCAGAGGCAATGGTAAACAGCACCAGTGCTCCCAGAAACACTTTCTTGGTCCCCAGGCGATCACCCAGCCAACCTGAAGCTGGAATGATCACCGCAAGACTCACAAGATAACCCACAACAATTGCATCGATAGAGGTTCCCGCTGCATTGAACTGGCGACTCAACGCCGGTAAAGCTACCGTCACAATCGTTCCATCCATAATACTCATAAACATGGATGCAACAAAAACAACACTAACGCTCACTTTTGGATTGATAGAAGGAAGGCGCATATAGACAAGCTCCGATGATATGACAACGATTCGTTTGCTCTTGAAAAGAAATCACAGTGTTACTATTCACAAAATCGTAGGGAGATAAAGCAAAGCAAACACTTTTTAGAGCTTCTATTATAATACGCGAATCCGCCTAAATCAAAATGAAATCTCAACGATACCTGCCGCCTAATTCAAGCCAGACGCAGGCGTTGCGCAAACTGGATCACGGCCAGCGTTGGCCTGGAGAGGAGGCGGCGTATCAGCGTCACCACTTTGGCCGCCAGCAGTCCGCTGATAGCCCCGCCGATCACATCGCCGGGATAATGCACTCCCACAAAGACACGCGCCAGCGCAATAGCGCATGCCATCACAGCAGCCACCCCTATCAAGATAAGAGGAAACACGAATTCGCGTCGTAGCTCGTCATCTCGCATCGCTACTCGCTGATCCCAGGCTGACATCAGCACCCCGGGGAGCGAAAAAAGCAACATCCCCAGGACGGCAAACGACCATGCGCTATGATCGCTGGGGAAAGAGGCATCCGCTGCATGGTGAATCAGCATATGCACGTGATGTGTAATAAAAGGGCGCGGCTCAAAAACAACCTTCTCGATCAATAGATTGAAAATATAAGCGAGCAGGCAGGCCGCTCCAATCCAGAGTACAATCGCACGGCGCTCTTGAATAATAGCGGCCTCGCCGGGGCGCAAAGGACGCTTGCGCCAGGAATGCGGACGCCCCCATAACATGAGCATGAGCAGAGGCCAGAGAAAAACGAGGATATCCGCGCAGAAAATCATTGTGCCGTCGAGCCACCCCCAGTGACCAGCCTGACCATTAATCTTTGCAAAAAGCTCATAATTGGTTTGTACTAACAGTGTAAACATCGTCTTTGATTCTCTTTTCTATTCATAAGAGTTGGGGAATCCCCTGGAAATATCCAGTGAATGCCATAAAAATGCTTGAGGGGCAAATAAGTATATCGATCTATATGCACCACTGTACGCAAAAAAAATGATAGACAAATGAGAAAATCTGGCATCCACACCTATCCTAACGGATATGGAGATGCCAGATCACGCGTCACTACTAAAAGTCTACGCACATGCTCCCAGTGCTAGCTGCGCTCTGTGCCAATGATGCGGGCCAGGGCCAGGGCGATCAGGATAATCAAGCCGGTGGCGGCGTCGATCCAAAACGTCTGGATCTGTGAAAGAACCAGGATGTTTGTTACCAGCGCCAGCAAGATAACGCCGGTCAGCGCTCCAACCATACGCCCCCGACCGCCATCCAGGGAGATACCACCGATCACAGCTGCGGCAAAGACCGAGAAGATGAGATTGTTCCCCTGATTGGCAGTCACCGCCACCACCTGTCCCGCCGTCATCAATCCAGCAAGCGCGGCAAGGACGCCCCCTACAATAAACACGCCGATGCGAATCCGATCGACCTGAATACCTGCCGCGCGGGCCGCCTCTGTATTGCCACCAATGGCATAGATGGCCCGGCCAATCCGATGGTATCGCAGGAAGAGGGCGGCACACAAAAAGATCGCACCCGTGACCCAGACCGAGATGGGTACGTCGAGGAAATATTGCGAGCCGAGATAGGTATATGCGTCGGGCAAATGGTAGATCGTGCGCCCGTTGACGATTCCCACCTGAATGCCAGCCAGCAGAATGAGCATGGCCAGAGTAAAAATGAAGGCATTAAAGCCCAGCTTGATTACCAGGAACCCATTGATAGTTCCCACAATAAGTCCGACAAGCAGCACAATCGCAATTCCGATAAAGGGGTTCCACTCGGTCCCCAATCCCTGACCATCTTTTGAGACAATTAACCATGCTCCCACCATAGGAGCCAGGCCATACGTCGATTGCAGCGAGAGGTCAAATTTGCCGGTCAATAGGATCAGCGTCTCAGCCACAACAACGGTTCCCAGCGCCGCCGACTGTTGCGCAACATCGATTAAGTTATTCGCCGTCATAAACGCGGGATTGACAAAAGCGCCAATGACCAGCAGCAGGACAATGACCGGAAGCAGGGCAAGCTCCCGAATCCAAGCGGTGATTACATAGCGGCCACGTTGCCGTTGTGCTGCGGTTGCGGGCCGGTCAACCGCAGGTTCCACTGTAGACTTACTCATCACGCTTCCCTTTACTCATTCCAGCTTCTCCCTGTGTAGAGACTGGTTCAAGACCCTCGATGGCCGCAATCAAGTCGTGCCGATTCCATGGTGGTTGACGATACTCCTTGACCAGTCGCCCCTTGACCATCACCAGGAGCCGCGTACAGATGCGCAGATCCTCCAGATCATCTGAGACCAGCAGCACCGCCGTCCCTGCATCGCGTGCCGCACCAATCACATTGAGCAGCGCCTCTTTCGAGGCAACATCCACGCCAACTGTCGGCGATACCGCAACCAGCACCGTTGGTTTTCGAGCCAGTGCTCGCCCCACAACAACTTTCTGCTGATTCCCCCCACTCAACTGTCCAACCGGTTGATCGAGGCCACCGGTAACGATCCTCAGCTGCGCCACCAGATCACGCGCAATCAGATCATGTTTGGGCCGCGACACAATGCCCCAACGCGATAAGCGATCGAGAAGACACATGGTCAGGTTCTCGCCCACACCAAGATCTGGTACGAAGCCACGCGCATGCCGATCTTCTGGCACATAGGTAATCCCCTGTTGCAAGCTGGCATCTACTCTCCCGGCATAGAGCAATTTGCCATCCAGTTTGATTGCGCCTGCCGTTGGCTTGACCAGGCCCACCACCGCATCGGCAATAGTTGTGGTGCCGGAACCCCGCAACCCAACAAGCCCAACGCACTCACCTGGGTGTAGCGCAAAGCTCACATCCCGCACCGGGCCTTGACTGGCTGCAATATCCAGATGTGCAACCTCAAGCCGGGGCTGCACCGCTGCTACATCCTCAAATGGCGCAGTAGCCTGCTTTGCCTTTTGGGGCGCTGTTCCGACCATCGCCGTGATGAGAACATCCTGGCTGATCTCGCTCACCTCCGTACTCAACACCCGTTTCCCGTCACGGAGAACGGTCACACGGTCGCACACATCATAGATCTCCTCCAGATGATGGGAGATGTAGAGGATACCAACGGCGCTCTCTTTTAACCGCCGAATCCGCTCAAACAGGCGATCGATGGCGGCCTTCTCCAGTGAGGCGGTCGGCTCATCAAGGATCAGGAAGCGCGTGCCAAGTGACAGGGCGCGGGCAATCTCAACTATCTGGCGCTGCTCGACGCTCAGATCCTGCGCCAGACGGTCAACATCCAGATCAAATCCCCAATCGAGCATGACCTGTCTGGCACGGGACCGCATCACCCGCCAATTCACAAGGCTACGATTGCTCCCGGTTGTACGATTGAGAAAGATGTTCTCGGCGACCGTCAGGCCGGGAACGACCATCGATTTTTGATACACACACGCCACCTGTCGCTGCCAACTGGCCCGATCCGCCAACCCTGGCGCGGTCTCACCCCCCAGGTAGACCACGCCGC